>CAMOFU010000038.1 GCA_946613705.1 uncultured Clostridia bacterium | reverse complement strand
CTGTTGTATTTTGCAGCGGGCTTTATCTTTGTGCCGTTTCAGGGAATGAACTATGTGGAGCAGCGGAATTATGCAGCAAAGCCCGAGCTGTCCGCCGCGGGGCTGAAGGACGGCAGCTACGGCAAGGCGCTGGAGGAGTATCTGAGCGATCACCTTATCATGCGGCCGTTCCTTGTGACGCTGCGCTCGGAGCTGCGGCCGCTTACGGGACGCACCGTTCCGGAGGTCGTCTACCGCGGCAGCGGCGGGCAGTTCTTTCGCAGGAACGTGTACTCTGAGGAGCAGGTGAGGATGACTGCGGAGGCATTCAACAGGCTGGCGGCAAGGTACGGCGTGCCGACAGATGTGCTGCTGAATCCCGATGCGGCGGAGATATACAAGGACAAGCTCCCCGTGGGGGCGGTGACGGACAGCGAGGAAATGGTCGCGGAGAGGTTCGAGCAGCTGCTCGGAAGCGGGATAAGCTTCTATTATTCGGGGGACGTTATCGCGGAGGCTGCGAGCAGGGGCATGAAGGCCTTCTATCTCACCGACCAGCACTGGACGACCGAATGTGCGCATACGGTATTTGACTGGTATATGCAGCAGTCGGGACAGGACGTGAAGGCTGTTAGCTATGAGGAGCATGAGACTCCCGAATACTATGGGAATCTGTATGCCGCCTCGCCGTCATTTTTCGATCTGCCCGAGACGACGACCTACTATACAAATCCGCTCGGACAGTACACTGTGACCCGTACCGACAGCGGCAGTCAGTCTGATGAGCTTATCGACACGACCATGCTGATCGGGCTGACAAACAGATACAATGTCTTTCTCAGCGGGAAGTTCGACCGTGTCAGGATCACCTCAAATGCTGAGGGAGGGAAGCTCCTGCTGCTCGGCGATTCATATCTGATGCCGATGATACAGCTGTTCGCAGATCAGTATAAGGAGCTGATGATAGTGGACATAAGACAGTTCGAGGATAAGGACTATACGATAGAGGAAGCTATAGGCGGCTTTGAACCCGACAGGATAGTATTTGTGGATACCGTGTTCGCGGTCGCGTGCGGAACAGTGGGGCACTTCTGAGGATAAGGAGAACTGCAATTGAAGGGTAAGCATATAAAAACAGCAGATGTTGTTATGGCGGCAGTGTTTTTGCTGTTTGTTTTCGGGTCAGCTGCGGCGCTGCTGATAAAAAGCGACCGCGAATTTTCCGAGATGGAGAACCGCAGCCTTGCACAGAAGCCCAAGGTGAGCTGGCAGAGCATCAGGGAGGGAAGGTTCAGCGATGAGCTGGAGAGCTATATCTCCGATCAGCTGCTTGCTAAGGACGCGCTCGTGACCGTGAAGACCGACCTTGACCGCGCTCTCGGCAAGACGTTCATAAACGGCGTGTTCCTGACAGATGATGACGGACTGCGGTATATACAGCAGTACAAGGAAAACCGCCGACAGCTTGAGGAGAATATCGGGTATCTCAACAGCTTCGCGGAGGGGCTCGGGATCCCGACCGATCTTATGCTGATACCGAATGCTTCGGCATTCTATCTTGACAGGCTGCCTGCGGGAGCGGACTGTGACGATCAGCGGGAGAGCATCGAATATGTCCGCAGCCTTTTGAGCGGCAAGATCGGCTTCTATCCGATGACCGATGTGCTTTCGGGCGGCGATTACTACCGCACCGATCACCACTGGAACGATCAGGGCGCATACTCCGCAGTGAACAGCTATCTGCACAGGAGCGGGCAGCTTGGAGAGAGCGAGCAGCTCGTTACCTACAGCGGCACGGGCGTGAAGGATTTTTACGGCACGCTCTATTCAAAGGCTCCCTCGGCGTTTGCGAAGGCGGACGAGTTCGTGTATGACGAAAAGCTCTGCGAGGCAGATGTGGAATGGGTGAACGAGGGCAAAAGGGCAGAGAGCATCATTGATGCCTCTTACCTTGACAGGAAGGACAAATATGCATCGCTTTTCGGCGGCAATTTCGCGCAGATACGAATAAATACGGGGCACAGCGGCGAGAAGGTGCTGGTGCTCAAGGACAGCTATGCGAATGCTGCGATGCCCTTTCTGACGGAGCAGTACAGTGAGATCACGATGATAGATCTGAGGTATTATCATATGCAGGAAAGGTCGGTCGCGGAGCTGTGCGGCGAATATGATGCCGACAGGGTGCTGATGCTGTACAATATGGACTTCATCAACGAGGACCGCAACTTTATCTGGCTCTGACAGGAGGACGGAATGTTCGGGAACAGACGGAACGCAGCAGTAGAGAGAAGGATGAAAAAGCAGGGCAGGACGGTCGTGGGGACAGTCTCGTCGGTGACGACCGTGAATGAGATCGAGCAGAAGCTGGGCATTAAGCTGACGGGGATGCCGCACCCATACAACGTGCAGATCAGATTCCGCACCGAGGAGGGCAGGGAGGAGCAGCTGATGCTGCACACAACCGACATCTCGCCCTACTCGGTAGGGTTTGAGGTCGCGGTCAGGTATTACTACGAGAACGGGGTATGCAAGGCGGTGCCCGAGTCGGTGCTGAAAAAGCCCGAAAGGCAGAGGTAGAGATGTTGGGAACTGTGAAGATCGGCAATGTGGAGATAGAGCGCTCGGCGGCGCTGGCACCGATGGCATCGGTAGCGGATACGGCTTATCGGCTGATGTGCAAGGAGTACGGTGCGGCGTATCTTGTGAGCGAGATGATCTCGGCAAAGGGCATGGTATACGGGGACAGGAAGACTCCCGAGCTGTGCGCGATAGATGAGCGCGAGCGCCCGATAGCATTGCAGCTGTTCGGCGAGGAGGCGGAGTTTGTCGGCAGGGCGGCATATATGCTCAACGAGTACCGTCCCGATATCATTGATATCAACATGGGCTGCCCCGTGCCTAAGATAGTCGGCAGCGGCAGCGGCTCGGCGCTTATGCGGGACCCTGCGCGCGCGGCGGAGATAGTGCGTGCTGCGGTGAAGAATGCGCAGTGCCCCGTTACGGTGAAAATGCGCATCGGCTGGGACAGCGAGCATATCAACGCGGTGGAGTTTGCGAGGGTGATCGAGCAGGCGGGTGCGGCGGCTATAGCAGTTCACGGCAGGACGAGAATGCAGTTTTACTCGGGCGAGGCCGATCGGGAGAGCATCAGGCAGGTGAAGCAGGCAGTGAGCTGTCCCGTCATCGGCAACGGCGATGTCACGACACCGCAGCAGTGCAGGCAGATGTATGAGGAGACAGGCTGCGACCTTGTTATGATCGGGCGCGGCAGCTACGGAAGACCGTGGGTATTCGGTCAGGTGCGTCGATATCTTGACAGCGGAGAGCTGCTTCCCGAGCCCGATAACTGTGAGAAAATGAGAGTGATGCTCAGGCACGCCGAGCTTTTGTGCAGCCTGAAGGGCGAGCGTCAGGGCATAAAGGAGATGCGGCACAATTTTGCGTGGTACATCAAGGGTATGCACGGCGCGGCGAAGCTTCGGGGCAGGTCGGGGGAGCTGGATACTCTTGACGATCTGAGGGCTGCGGCGGAGGCTCTGCTGGGACACGAGCGGTGAACAGTTATGAATATTTGGTGCAAATATACAGAAGAGTATCTTGCGTCCCTTTGCTCGGAGTTCGGGCTTGACAGGCTGGCGAAGGGGTGCGGCTGTGACCGCGAGAGGATATACGCGGTGTGTAAATGGGTGTCTCAGCTGTGGGAACATGACGGAGCGAGTTTGCCCTCAAAGCGCCGACCCGATGTTATACTCAGGGAGGTCATAAGCGAGGGGAAGCGCTTTCGCTGCGTGGAGTATTCGATCGCGGCGGCAGGGTGTCTCAACGCCCTCGGAGTGCCTGCCAGGGCGCTTACGCTGTATACGGAGGACTGTGAGAGCAGGGCAGAGGGAGCAGCGCATTCGGTGCTTGAGGCATATGACCGCGACCGCGGCTGCTGGATCATGGCAGATGTTCAGTTCGGTGCGGTGCCTCTTGCAAACGGCAGTACAGTGAGCGCTTATCGGCTGAGACAAGCGCTGCACGGCAGCAGCGAAGCAGACCTGACCGTTGACTGGTTCAACAACAGATACACTATGGATGACAGTGCATACTTTGATTGGATATACGCATATCTGTATAATTTCAGCGCGGTGTGTTTTGGCGGAAAAGCTGCACGGGTGATGCTTGTCCCCGACAAAGGGAGGGAGGT
Source organism: uncultured Clostridia bacterium (assembly GCA_946613705.1). Taxonomy (GTDB): domain Bacteria; phylum Bacillota; class Clostridia; order Oscillospirales; family Ruminococcaceae; genus FB2012. Next base: position 8,934 of record CAMOFU010000038.1, on the reverse strand, counting down.
ATCGGTCGTGCAGAACAGAGTCCATTTCACAATCGACAGATACATATACGATGCGGAAGAATTTTACAGCTTTGATCGGAATGAGGTGATGAGAGGTGGGTAAGCTGTATGTAGTGGGTACGCCGATCGGCAACCTCGGCGATATGACCTACAGGGCGGTAGAGACCTTAAAAAGCGTGGATTTTATCTGCGCCGAGGACACCCGTGTTACGGCGAAGCTGCTGAATCACTTTGAGATCAGGAAGCCGCTTATCAGCTACCACGAGCACAATGCAAGGCAGGCGGGCGACGGGATCTGCGAACGGCTGCTTGCGGGTGAGGACGCTGCGATCGTCACCGATGCGGGAATGCCGTGCATAAGTGACCCCGGGGAGGAGCTTGTGAAGCTTTGTGCGCTGCGCGGGATAGAAGTGGCGGTCGTACCCGCTGCGACGGCAGCGATGTCAGCGGTCGCGGTCAGCGGGCTGGACACATCGCGGTTCCAGTTCGAGGGGTTCCTCTCGGTCACAAAAAAGCAGCGGCTCGAACGGCTCGCACTCGTAAAGGACAGCACCGCCACGCTGATATTCTATGAGGCTCCGCACAAGCTGCTTGCAACGCTTGAGGATATGCTGAGCTTTTTCGGTGACAGGCGGATCTCGCTGTGCCGTGAGCTCACAAAGATACACGAGGAGATCAGGCGCACGACGCTCTCGGAGGCAGTTGAGTATTACAGACAGAACAAGCCCAAAGGGGAGTTCGTGCTTGTTATCGAGGGCGCAGAACAGAAGACTGCCGCCGAGACGGTAGAGGAGGCATTTGCACAGGTGCAGGCTCTTGTTGACAAGGGTATGCGGGGGGCAGATGCCTGCAAGCAGATAGCCAAGGCAACGGGCTTTTCAAAGGGTGAGCTGTATAATATGCTGCTTGATAAAAATACCGTATAAGGTATTTTATAATAAGGCAAAATACAGCATATGGTATTTGGTGATATATATGAGTGGATTGATCATAAGAGACATGACATATGATGACTGCGCTGCTGTGGCGGAGATAGACCGCAGTACATTCTCGATACCCTTCTCGGAGGAGGGCTACAGACGGGAGGCAGATGACCCGAAGGCGGTCACGCTCGTTGCGGAAAGGGACGGAGTGATAATCGGCTATGCAAACCTCTGGAACATATCGGGCGACGTTACGCTCAACAACATCGCGGTGAAGGAGTCGGAGCGTTCAAACGGCGCAGGTACGCGGCTTATGGAGGAGATACTGAGCCGCTTTGCAGACTGCGAGTTCCTGACCCTTGAGGTCAGAAGGTCAAATGAGGGCGCGATCAGGTTTTACAGGCGGTTCGGGTTCGTGCAGGTCGGACTGCGGAAAAACTTCTACGATAAGCCTGTTGAGGATGCAGTGCTGATGACCGCAGACCTCGGTGCGCGGAGGTGAGTGCTGTGTATGATGATCTTACCGTTGAAAGGCTGCATGACGGTATAGAGATAGTGATCTCGACGGAGCACCGCTTCGGGACCGATGCGTTCCTGCTTGCGGATTTTGCAGCGCCGCGTCACAAGGATCTGGTCTGCGATCTGTGCAGCGGCAGCGGGATAATCGCACTGCTGATGTATCAGAATTTTAAACCGAAGCACATAGATGCAGTCGAGATACAGCCGAAGGCTCACGAGCAGCTGAAAATGTCGCTGGAACGGTCGGGAATAGCTGAGATAACCCCGATATTAGGCGATCTGAACGATTATCGTCCGAACAAGCCGCTTGACCTTATCACCTGCAATCCGCCATATAAGATCGACGGGACAGGTGCAAAAAATGAAAGTGATGCCGTGACGATAGCGAGGCATGAAACTATGTGTACTATCGACGATGTATGCGCTGCCGCAAAGCGTTCGCTGCGCTACGGCGGACGGTTGTGTATCTGCAACAGACCCGAGCGCCTTTGCGACATCATGGTGGCGATGCGCGGAAACGGCATCGAGCCCAAGCGGGTGAGGTTTGTCAGCAAGCTGCCCGATACTCCGCCATGGCTTGTGCTTGTGGACGGCAGAAAGGGCGGGAACAGCTTTCTGAAGGTAGAGCCGCAGCTGTATACCGCAGCACCCGACGGGGGCTTTTCCGATGAACTGAAAAGAATATACAGACAAATATAAAAATACCGCATATGGTATTTGCCAAAAAGTAAAAATACCGTATATGGTATTCGGAGATGTGTTATAATGAAAATTCTTGCAATTGAATCCTCCTGCGACGAGACAGCCTGTGCTATCGTTGAGGACGGAGTGAATGTACTTTCAAATATAGTAGCGACCCAGATCGCCGAACACAGGCTGTACGGCGGAGTTGTGCCCGAGATAGCCTCGCGCAGGCACGCAGAATGTATATATCAGGTCGTGCAGTCGGCACTGGACGAAGCAGGCTGCACCCTTGATGACATTGAAGCTATAGCGGTCACATACGCTCCCGGGCTGATCGGAGCGCTGCTGGTGGGTGTAAGCTTTGCAAAGGGGCTCGCGCTGGCTGCTGACAAGCCGCTGGTGCCCGTGCATCATATCGCCGGGCATATTGCTGCGAATTATATATCTCACCCCGAGCTGGAGCCGCCGTACCTTTGTCTGGTCGTCAGCGGCGGACACTCTCATATTGTTGAGGTGCTCGACCGCACACGCTACAGAGTGGTCGGGCGGACACATGACGATGCTGCGGGCGAGTGCTTTGACAAGGTAGCGCGGACGCTCGGATATGAGTATCCAGGCGGAAAATTCATCGATGAGGCAGCTAAAAAGGGAAATGAAAATGCGTACAGATTCCCTCACCCGAAGGTGGACGGCTGCGAGTATGATTTTTCCTTTTCGGGATTGAAAACGGCGGTGATAAACCTTGTTCACAACGCGGAACAGAAGGGCATCGAGCTTGTGCGGGAAGACGTAGCTGCGTCGTTTCAGCGCACTGTCTGCGAGATCGTCGTTGGAAAAACGATCAGCGCTGCAATGGCTCTCGGCTACAAGACGATCGGCCTCGCGGGGGGCGTTTCAGCTAATTCGGGCGTGAGGAACGCATTGCAAAAAGCCTGTGATAAGAACGGCTTCAAGCTCTATATGCCCGAGCTGAGATACTGCGGTGACAATGCAGCTATGATCGGCTGTCAGGGCTATTTTGATTATCTTGCGGGCAAGCGTGCAGATCAGTCACTCAACGGTATAGCTACGCTCTCTCTTGAAAAGATATCGGAATAAGACGGCAATGTGTCCTCGCGGGACGTACACCGATATTTGGATATCAGATCACTGAATGATAACGCAAAATACCGTATATGGTATTTTGCTCATATTTAAAATACCGCATAGGGTATTCGGAGGTGCTTTATGAAACTTCTTGCGATAGACGGAAACAGTATTATGAACCGAGCGTTCTACGGTATAAAGGGTCTTACAAATTCAAAGGGTATACCTACCAATGCCGTTATGGGCTTTATGAATATATATCTGAAGGAGATCTCCGAGGTGGAGCCCGATCATATTGCGGTGGCCTTTGATCTCCGTGCGCCAACATTCAGGCATAAGGCGAGTGCGGCATATAAGGCGAACCGCAAGGGAATGCCCGAGGAGCTGGCGCAGCAGATGCCGCTCATTAAAAAGCTGCTCGGTCTGCTCGGTGTGAGGATCGTAGAGTGCGAGGGCTTTGAGGCTGATGATATCCTCGGTACGCTCTCAAAGGCGGCATCGGATCAGGGCGGGGAGTGCTTTATCCTGACGGGTGACCGCGACAGCTTCCAGCTCGTATCGGAGCGCGTGACCGTGCGGCTTGCGGGCACGAAGGAGACGAAGGTCTACACTCCCGAGCGGATAATGGAGGAGTACGGCGTGACTCCGCGGCAGATGATCGAGGTCAAGGCGCTGATGGGCGATACGTCCGACAATATTTCCGGTGTCAAGGGCATTGGCGAAAAGACCGCGCTTTCGCTTATCAAGGAGTGCGGCTCCGTGGATGGATTGTACGAAAAACTGGACAGTATCAAACTGACCCCGTCGGTGCGCACCAAGCTTGAAGGCGGCCGTCAGGACGCACTGGACAGCAGATTCCTTGCCGAGATCTGCCTGACAGCGCCGATAGATACCGATATGGCTCACTATACGCTCGGCGAGCGCGATACAGAAGGAGCCAAGGTGTTTCTTGCAGAGCTTGAGATGCTCAAGCTGCTCGAACGATTAAAGCTCGGCTCGGCGGAGCAGTCCGCACCCGCACCGCAGAGGGTGTCTGCCGAAGGGCTTGAAGCATTTGAGATATCTCCGCTCGATGCAGAAGCTGCTGCTCGCATCGGTGCGGGTGAAAGCTGTTTTATCTATGCGGACGGTGTTCTGTCGGTCGCCTGCGGACAGACGCTCTACCGAACCGATGATACCGATATAGCGGTTTCATATTTTAACACAGACGGTAAAAAGAAATGCTTTGAGGGAAAGGCTGCACACAAGGCTGCGATGGCTGCGGGAGGAACGCTTCGATCGCTTGTGTTCGCGTGCGATCTTGCAGGCTATCTGCTCAACTCTCAGGCGAGCGAATACACCCCCGAGAGCCTTGCGCTCACCTATCGCTGCGCATACCGCTCCGATATGGGTGAATATGCCGATATCGCCACACTTCCCGCGCTTTGCAGCTGCCTTGAAAACCTGCTTGAAGCAAATGAAATGATGAAGCTTTACAATGATATCGAGCTGCCTCTCTGCGAGGTGCTGGCATCAATGGAGGTCTACGGTGTCAGGGCTGATGCGGACGGTATCAGGGAGTTCGGCGTGAGCCTTGAAGGGGACATCGAAAAGCTTAAACGTGATATCTGCGGGTATGCGGGTCATGAGTTTAATATTCTTTCACCCAAGCAGCTCGGTGTCGTACTGTTCGAGGAGCTTGATCTCCCCGGGAAGAAAAAGACCAAGACCGGCTACTCCACCAATGCCGAGGTGCTCGAGTCTATCGCCGACAAGCACCCCATCGTGCCGCTGATACTTGAATACCGCACTCTCACCAAGCTTCAGTCCACCTATGTTGAGGGACTGCTGAAGGAGATCCGTGCGGACGGCCGAGTACACAGCGTCTTCAAGCAGACCGAAACGCGAACGGGACGCATTTCCTCGGCGGAGCCGAATATGCAGAATATCCCCGTCCGTAAGGAGCTCGGACGGAATATGCGGAAGTTCTTTATCGCCGAGGAGGGCTATACCCTTGTCGATGCCGATTACAGCCAGATCGAGCTTCGCGTGCTTGCCTCGGTCTGCGGTGATGAGAATATGCAGGCGGCATTCAGGGAGGGGCGCGATATTCACCGCTCGACCGCCGCGCAGGTGTTCGATCTGCCCGAGGACTTTGTAACGCCCGAGATGCGCTCGGCAGCGAAGGCGGTAAACTTCGGGATCATCTACGGCATCGGTGCATTCTCGCTCTCAAAGGATATCGGTGTGTCTGTCGCCGAGGCGAAGAGATACATTCAGAATTATCTGAACAATTTTCCAAAGGTGTCCGAATTTATGGACAGAACTGTTGAGGACGGCATCAGGAACGGATACGTTACGACGATCTTCGGGCGCAGGAGAATGATCCCCGAGCTTTCATCGAAAAACAAGGTGATGCAGGCATTCGGCAAGCGTGCTGCGATGAACGCTCCGATACAGGGCGCGGCGGCGGATATCATCAAGCTGGCAATGGTCGCGGTATACCGCAGATTAAAGGCGGAGGAGCTTGATGCAAGGCTGATACTCCAGGTACACGATGAGCTGATAATCGAGTGCCGCGAGGAGCTGGCAGACCGCGTGGCTGCACTGCTCAAGGAGGAAATGGAGAATGCCGTTGACCTTGCTGTTCCGATGACCGCCGATGTCCATTCGGGCAGGAGCTGGTTCATCGCCAAGGGCTGAGAGGTGATAGACATGGAGCTTGTATACAGGAGACTGACCGCAGAAGATATAGGGCAGTTCATCGGGCTGCGCATATCGCAGCTGCGCGAGGAGGGCAATGACGACGGCACCGACCTTGCACCCGCGCTTGCCGACTACTATGATCGGCATCTTGCAGACGGCAGCTTTGTCTCGTGGCTGGCTGAGTACGGCGGGAGGATAGTCGGCACGAGCGGAATGTCGATCGTAGAGAAGCCGCCGTATTTCGGCTGCCCTACGGGACGGATAGGGCTGCTGTCGAGTATGTACACAGACCCCGCCTTCCGCAGACGCGGAATAGCAAGAGAGCTGCTCTCGCGCGTTGTGGACGAGGCGAGGGAGCGCGGCTGCGGCACCGTTCAGATCACGGCATCGGATATGGGCGTGCTGCTTTACACCGACTTCGGATTTGTAAAGAACGGCAATTTCATGCAGTACAGGCTGTGAAGAGCTATACAGAGGTGGAAAGACAACATGACGATAACCGAAAACGAAAACCCGCGCCTGCCGTATCTTCGGGACAAGACCTCGAAGCTTACCTCCTCTCCGGGGTGCTATATAATGAAGGACAAGACGGGGAAGATAATCTATATCGGCAAGGCAAAGAATCTGAAAAACCGCGTCAGCTCCTATTTCCGCCCGTGGCAGGATCATCTGCCGAAGGTGTGGAAAATGGTGTCGCACGTCAATGATTATGATTTTATCGTTACCGATACCGAGTTTGAAGCACTCGTGCTGGAATGCTCGCTGATAAAGCAGTATACCCCGAAATACAATATCCTGCTGAAGGACGACAAGGGCTACAGCTATATACGCGTCACCAACGAGCCCTATCCGCGGCTGCAGGCCGTGCTGCAAAAGGAGGACGACGGCGCACAGTACATCGGCCCGTATACCAGCTCTTATGCCGTAAAGCAGGCGGTCGAGGAGGCGAACCGTGTCTTTCAGCTGCCCACCTGCCAGCGCCGTTTTCCGCAGGACTTCCGCAAGGCAAGACCCTGCCTCAATCATCATATAAAGAAGTGCATGGGCGTGTGTACGGGGCGGTTCTCGGAGAAGGAGTACAACGATACCGTCAGGCAGGCGGTGGATTATATCAAGGGCGGCTCACAGCAGTCGGTCGAGCGTCTCACCGAGCAGATGAACGAGGCAGCCGAGGCACTTGAATTTGAGCTTGCCGCCAAGCTGCGTGACCGTATCAATGCGATCAAAAAGGCAGCGGACGATCAGAAGATAATCGACGATTCGATGAAGGATTCGGATATAATCGCAGTCTCGCAGAACAGCGAAAAGGCCTGCGCCAGCGTTATCATGTACCGCGGCGGGCGGCTGTTCGACAAGGCGGATTTCTTTCTCGGTGAGAAGGACGATCAGTCGCAGATGCGCGAGAGCTTCATCACGGGCTATTACTCGGTCCGTGAGTTCGTGCCGAAGGAGATACTGCTTGATGAAGACATCGACGATCGCGAGCTGCTGGAGCAGTGGCTTAGGGAAAAGAGCGGTCACGCTGTACACATCACGGTCCCGCAGAGAGGGCATCTGCTGCGGCTGACTGCGCTTGCGAAAAACAATGCGTCCGAGTATCTGTCGATCAAGGTGGGGCGCACGGGCAGAGAGATCGTCGCGCTCGAGGAGCTCACCAAGGCGCTCGGCCTGCCCAAGCCGCCGAGGTTCATCGAGTGCTACGATATCTCGAACCTTGCCTCGAGCGATATGGTCGCGGGTATGGTCGTCTATGAGAACGGGCGGCCCTGCAAAAGATTCTATAAGCGCTTCTCGATCAAGACTGTCGCAGACCAGAACGACTACGCCTGCATGGCAGAGGTGCTCGAGCGCCGCTTCAAAAACTACTTCGACAAGACCGATGAGGGCTTTGCCACGCTGCCCGACCTGATATTTCTTGACGGCGGGCAGGGTCATGTTAATGTGATAACCCCCCTTGTTCGGGCTATGGGGATAAAGGTGCCGATCTACGGGCTCGTGAAGGACTCAAAGCACCGTACCCGCGCCGTGGCTACGGGCGGCGGAGAGATAAGCCTTGCGGGGAGCCGCGCCGCTTTCAATCTTGTCACACAGATACAGGACGAGGTACACCGCTTTGCGATCACTTATCAGGCAAAGAAGCACAAAAAAAGCTCCTATCAGCTGGAGCTTACAAAGGTAAAGGGTATAGGTGAAAAAAAGGCCGTGAAGCTGATGACCGAGTTCAAGACGCGGGACAGGCTGCGCGAGGCAACTCCCGAGCAGCTTGCCGAAGCAGCAGGTGTGAACATCGCAACAGCCCGCGAGCTGTATGCGGTGATCCACGGCGGGGAGCAGCCTGCGCCCTGAGGATCAGCGTGTTTACAGGCTTAACGTGATCTCTCTTTCGGTCGGTATGTACTGCCTGAGCGCAACGCCCGCAAGAGAGAACATCATCTTCGATGCCTTCACTCCGTCAGTGTCGGCATATTTGTCCTCGCGGTATACGACCTCCTTGATGCCCGTCTGGATTATCGCCTTTGCGCATTCGTTGCAGGGAAACAGCGATACGTATATCCGCGCATTTTTAAGACTGCCCGCCGATCTGTTGAGTATCGCGTTGAGCTCTGCATGGCAGACAAACGGGTACTTCGTTTCAAGAAATGCTCCCTCCCGCTCCCAGGGCATATCATCGTCATTGCAGCCTGTCGGCATACCGTTGTAGCCGACCGAGAGTATCTTGTTCTCGTCCGATACGATGCACGCACCGACCTGAGTGTTGTTGTCCTTGCTCCTGCCCGCCGAAAGCATGGCAATACCCATAAAGTATTCGTCCCAGCTGAGATAGTCCTTCCGCTTCATAAAAGCTCCCCCTTTAGTATGCTTCCCGCTCCCGCTTATATATTGCCGTAAATGATAATTTACCTTTACTGCCTGCGGGACTTGTTGGGGGAGACCCTTTTGAAAAAGGGTCGTCCCCCAAACCCCCTCCCTAAAACTTTTAGCTCTTAGGGTCGAGGGGTATCTTATCTTTCAAAAACAGATAAAGCGGCAAATCTTG
>CAMOFU010000037.1 GCA_946613705.1 uncultured Clostridia bacterium | reverse complement strand
CGCCGTAGATATAGGTGCGTGCACCGGGCTGTTCATCGCCGCCGCCGATGCCTGCGCCGTCGATACCGCCTGTTGCGGTGATCTTTCCGTCATATATTTTGATCGTGGGCGAATTCTCGTTCGGGTCCTTGCCGCCTTCACCGCCGCCGATGCCTGCGGCGTGCTTGCCGCCTGTGGCTTCGATCTCTGTACCGTGAACGGTGATATAACCGTTTGTCTCATCGTTATCTCCGCCGATACCGGCAGCATTCCCCTTACCTGTCGTCACGATCTTGCCGGTGCCGTAGATGTTCAGCGTGCCGTATTTGTTGTTCTTGTCATAGCCGCAGCTGATGCCCTCTTTGCAGGTAAGGGTCTTCCCCTCCGGAACGACAAGATTTACGACTGCACCCTTTACGACATTGAGACGGCCGGATAACACTAAGTTGTTGTCGGAAACAACGTAGGTGCCTTCTGTCAGCTCACGATCGCCCCATGTCAGAGTCGTATAGTTTGTAACGGTAACATCCTCGGTCTCGAGAGCAGAACCGTTCCAGCTGTATTTTTTGTAAGTCATAGCCTGTGCCGCACTTACAGGAGGACACATCTGCGCCATAAGTGCAAACGCCGTCAATGCGGAAACAATGATCCTTTTGGCTTTTTTCATAATATCACTCCTATTGTCTTTCTGTCATCAAAACGGAACAAGCGGCAGCTCAAGTTCATCTGAATCCGCTGTATGATCGTCAGGATCCGTGCTGCTGTCATCGGGCTTTGAACTTGAAGTGTCCGCAGCAGAGCTTTTGCCTGAACCTGACGAGGACTGATCCTTCTGTGATTCATTCTGCTTCTGACTGCTTGATGACGAAGAGCTGTCCTTCTTAGATGACGGGCTTTCGGCAGCAGAGCTCTGATCTGTGCCGGAGGTCTGCGGTTTTGACTGATCCTGACTGCCTGCATGACTTCCGCTTTCAGTTGAGGAAGCACCGCCCTTTTGCTCCGGAGAGCTTTCGGACGTATCGGCTGACTGCTTTTCCGACGAAGCATCCTGTCCGGACGAAGATCCCGCAGACGAACTGCCGTCATCCTCCGATGCCGAAGCATCCTGATCCTGTGAGCCGTCGGAATCCGAAGAAGCATCATCACCCTGCACCGCAGCTACAGACGAGCTTCCGCTGTCTGATACTTTGCTTTCTGATAGTGAGCTGCTTTCATCGTCATTGCAGCCGGCAAGCAGCAGAGCAGATAATACTGCGATTATTATGTATTTTTTCATGCTCTCTCCTCTCAATTACCGAAATACGAAGCGGCCTTCTGCGAGTAAAGATACAACGCACGGCAGACATTTTTAAGATCGTCGCTGTACTGATTATCGGTGTCAGTTACGACATTGTAGCAATAGGTCATCGGGCTGTAGGTCACGGTGCTGTCTCCGAATGAAACGGTGAAGTCTTCTCCGATCCTTTTGGCTTTGATGCCTCTGATGCGGGCGATAACATACAGTCCGCTCACTTCTTTCTCAACCGTATAGCCTGTGCAGCTGAACTCCGTACTGTCATCAAGGCCTTTGAAGTAAAACGAAAGCGTAGTCTCGGATCTGAGCGAGAGCGTTGCGCCCTCAAAGGTCGCGCCGCTCGGAAGGTCGTTCACGGCAAAGCCTCTTTCCGGGATCTCTGCGCTTGCAACGGCTGCCTGTTCATCATCGGAAAGGCTTGAATTAGCCAGCCCGACGCCGTCAGTACCGAAATAGGTCTGTGCAGCTGCGCCGTAATTTAGCATTGACTTGACGAGAGCGGAAGCTTTAGCGTATTGTTTCTGGATCGCTGTTCCGCTTGCATTAGCGTGTGAAAGCAGATATTCCGCATATTCCTTGACGGAATAGCTGTAGCTGCTTCCGATGTTTTCGCTTTCATTCAGCTTCATCTGAGCGGTGATCGTTGATGCAATATCCTTTGCGGAAACACGGCACTTGAACTGATAGTAGGTCTTTCCGTCGGTTGTTGTTATTTGCTTTGCGGCGTTGTTCACGACGTCCGCGACCTTGACCGTCTGTTTCTCGGTCTTGCTGCCGTTGGGGACGGTGAATTCCATATAGGCATCGGCGTTGTTTTTCAGATCATCCGACAGCGCCATATAGAAGTTTACGCCGATATCTCCGTCAAGGCTGAGGGTATAGCCGTAAAGCTCCGCGTCGAGTTCGAGAGTTTCAAATGTGACATTGACACCGGAAAAAGCGGTCCTGTAGGTATCGAGATACACATAAGGAACATAGCAGACAGTCTTATGTGACCCGGCAGGCGTTTTAAAATCATCACTTTGAGCATCCTTCCAGATCAGCGGTGCGGAAGGGTCGGCATAGCAGTATATCGTCGAAAGACCGATGCAGTACTTAAAAGCATTGCCTATATCATTCTCTCCCCCGGCTATACTTTTCACCGTGGAAGGAAGGATCAGGGTCTCAAGCTTCGAACACATATTAAAAGCCTCTTCGCCTATCGTTTCGAGCTTTGTTCCCGAAAAGTCGGCGGCAGTCAATACAGAACAGCCCTCAAAAGCAGAATTTCCGATGGTTTTCAGCTTAGCCGGGAATTTCACGTTCTTGATCCATGAGCACAAATAAAATGCATTGGCTCCGATCGTTGTAACAGAATCGGGCAGATCAAGATCTACTGTTTCGGTGCCTAAAGAAAAACAGTTGGCAAAAGCGCCTTCTCCGATAGATACAAGATGATCGGAAAAATCAACGGTCCTGAGTTTCGCGCAGTACCCGAATGCCCTGTCACCGATAGATGTTACCGTGTCTGCCATTATGACCTCAGTCAGTTCGGTCTTGGGATTACCATAATCGAAATTGGTATCATAAAACGCTTCTTTGCCGATATAGGTTATCCCTTCTTCAAACACAACGGTCTTTGCTTTTTTCATATAGCCGTAATATCCGTATGCAGCAGCACCGGCATCCCCCATAGCTGCGGTGTCGACTCCGTCTGCTACTGAAAAAGTGAGGATCTCGGTCGATTCATCATACTTCCATTCGACATTCGTTCCGCAGGTTCCGGTATAAGTTTCCGCAGACGCCGTTATCGTCAGAGCGGTAAAGGCCGCCGAGCACAACAGCCCTGCCATAAGCACCTTTAAAGTCTTCCTTTTTGATACAGTCATATATTATTCCTCCCTGTATAAGTTGAAATATTTGTATTGCAAACCGCATAGCGGCGGATCGTCATTGTCTGCCATCAAGGCGGTTTGTTGACAACTATTGCTCCGTGTGATATAATATAACCACATCCACGTTGATCCGAAAACCGAGGTGAGGGATATGTTTAAAAGAATATTAACATACATCTTATGCGCTGCAGTGGCTTTGCCCGCCTGCGGATGCAGCAGCGATGACAGCAGCTCCGGCAGCACGCCCGACAGCAGCAGTACAGTCACTGCCGTGAGCAGCACGGCTTCTTCCGAGGCTGAGAGCGAAACCGAAAGCGAACCCGATCCGGAGCCCGCCAAGGGCAGCACCTCGCTGTTCATCTATCTCTGCGGTTCCGACCTCGAGACCAAGCAAAGCATCGCTACCATTGCCCTCAAGGAGCTTCTTACCGCCGAGGTGCCCGATGATATGAATATCATTATCCAGACGGGCGGCGCGAAGAAATGGCGGAATTTTGACATCAGCTCCGAGGTGTCCCAGCGATATGAGGTCAAAAACGGCGAGCTGAAGCTTATCGAGAGCCTGTCGGAGAACAAGAATATGGGCGATGCCGCCACCCTTGCCGACTTTGCCTCCTGGTGCGATACGAATTACCGTTCGGAGCGCAATATGATGATCCTGTGGGATCACGGCGCGGGCTCGGCAAGAGGCGTCTGCTTCGATGAGAACAACAACTACGACCCCCTTACCCTCTCCGAACTGGGGGATGCTTTCAAAACCGCCAACTTGAAGAGCAAGTATGACATCCTCGGCTTCGATGCCTGCCTTATGGCTACCTTTGAGACAGCCGTTTCTGTCAAGGATTACGCCGACTATATGATAGCCTCTCAGGACATAGAGCCCTCCTGTGGCTGGGGCTTGAAGACTGTTGCCGAGACCTTCTCCAAGGAGTCAGATGCCGCCGAAACGGGAAAGATCATCGTTGATGACTTCATCGAGCGCTGCAAGGAGAAGAACAAAAACGATTTTCTCTCGACCCTTTCCGTCTTTGACCTTAGCAAGACTGATACGGTCATCGACACCTTCAACGCCGTGATGAAGCTTGGTGAGGAACAGAACTACGCCAACGAGAAAAAGGATTCGGGCTTCATCAACGCCATGAGGGATTGCGAACATTTCGGCGGAAACTCTCTTGAGAGCGGCTACTCGAATATGTTGGATCTGGTGGATCTTATCCTCTGCCTCGGTGTCATAAACGACATCACCGTCGATCTGATGGCAGCTGTAAGCAACGAATTTGTGACCTACTATGCCAACTGCGGGAAAAGAAACAACTTCGGAGTTTCATTCTACTGTCCGTTCGTTTATAACGCGCAGGAGATAGAGAATTATCTGGAGCTTAACATCAACGAGCCCTATAACGAGATACTCAAAAGCATTTACCTTAACATCCCCGAGACCACGGTGGAATTTGCCGACAAGGGCTCCATTGCCGATAACGGTGCCTTCCAGGTCACTCTTACTCCCGAGAGCAGCAGGTATGCGGGAAACATCAACTACGTGCTGATGACCGTGGACGAAAACGGCAACCAGATCGCCATAGCCGCCGACAATGACATCCACAAGGATTGGGAAAATCTGAACTTCAAGACCAACTTCCGCGGGATAACCCTTGCGATGAACGGACACCCAATGTTATACAAGACCATCACGGGCAACAGCAGCTACATAACCTTCAGCACGCCCGTCAAGGTCAATGGGGAAATCAGGGACTACCGGTTCAGCTTTATCTGGAACAGCGAGGAATTCAACGGCGGTCATTATCTTCCCGGCGGCCTCTGGGGTGGCTACGATGAAAACGGCATCCCCTCAAAGGAGATATATGAACTTAAGCCTGGTGACAAGATACAGGTGGCTACGGGGATCACAATGGGTGAGAACGGCAAGCTCAAAACTATATTCGGCGAGGAATTCGTTCTCGGCGATAAAGGAGAAGAGATAACCGAGCTGCCCCTTGACGGAAAGATATATCAGTATTACTTTGTAGTGACCGATATTTTCGGCAACCAGTTCGCCTCGGACACTGCCACCTTTGAGATGACCAAGACCTACGATGAGCTTATCAATGATCCTCTCCCCGACGGCGAGTATGCCGCAAAGGTAACTAAGATCGACGTTTACGAACCTGCCGAAAAAGAATAAATATCAGTTATCCGATACTTATATTTTTAACACGCAGCGCCCCGCGGCCCTCTGAGGCCGTGGGGTGCTGCCTGTTCACAAAGGGGACGCCGGAGGAGCGGCGCCCCCCCTTTGTGTGTCAGGAAAATATGTGTTTTACAGTCTGCTTATACAGGCCAGAAATACGCCCAGGTCGTAGCCTCCGGATCGATCTCGGTCTTGGAGGTGTGATTTGACGTATTGTTGTGGAAATACGCACACTTGACGTGCTGGATCGTCCAGTATTTGCTTTCAAGGGTAAGCGTGCCGTAATCTACCTTGATCTCGGTAACGAGCCTGTCTGCGCCCCTGAGATTGAAGCCTGCAAGCTTCAGCTCCTGCTCAAGGGTCCTGCCCGCCAGACGGGTGGAGAACTCGGTGATCTCGGTGTTCTTCCAGTTCCTGCTGTTGCTCGGGAGAGCCTTCCAGGTAAGCCAGCCAGGCTTATCCCAGTACTGAGGATACATGGGTCTGTTCTGTCTTGCAGTCTCGACTCTGATCTTGGTGCCGAGTGCATAGCAGAAGGGATAGTATGCGGGATCGTGTCCGACATTCTTCTTAACGACTGTCTTGCCCTTGGGGTTCACGGTGAGGGCGTGGAGGTAAATAACATCTCCGCCTGCGCCGTCGTTGAGCTGCTTGTCGCTTACAGCTCCAGAAGCTACACCGTTGATCTCGAAGGATGCTACAGCGCCCTCGTTGCCGCCCTGCTGGGTCTTGGTCTGGTAGAGCCACATCGGGATGCCCTCGTTGCCCGCATTGACGTTTCCGTCGCTGCCCGAGCCCTTGCAGAGAGTGTACTCAACGCCGTTCACGTCGATCTTCTCTGCGCCGTCGTTCTCGGTATCGAAGATAAGGCTCTTGACTGCATCGTCGGTGTTAGTGGTGAAATTGTATGCGATGTAGAGCTGATCGCCGTTGTTGCCGCTGTTGAGGTTCATCGGAACGGCAGCTTCATAGCCCTTGGGAAGCTTGTCTGCGGAATCTGCCTTGAAGACTGCAACATCCTTGACGAAGCTGGAAGGCTTGGGCAGGAACGAGCCGTGGAGATAGATATCGTCTCCGCCCGAATCGTCGTTAAGGTCTCTTGTGCTTACCGAGCCGTTCTTTACGTTATTGGCGTAGATATCGGTATAAGCAGTATGATCGGAATGCTCGTCGGTGGAGTAATAGAGACGCAGCCATTTGCCGCCCGCGTCGCAGTTGAGGGCGCCCTTCTCGTCCTTGAACTTTTTCTCGCCGTCGTAGGGGCAGATCTTATAGTTGAGGCCGTTCGAGTGCTTATAGGTATCCTGGTTGCTGCCCTTGCCCTCGCGGATTATCATGCTCTTGATAGCCTTGCTGTAATCCTTGGTGGTCTTATAGCCAAGGTAGATATAGTAACCGCCCGCGCCCTTGTTCAGGTCGTAGTTTACTACATTGTAGCCCAGCTCCGCAAGCTTGTTCTTGGCAGAATTGTCCTTGGTGGCGTAGACCTTGATCTCGCCCACATAATCGGGAGAATTGGAGATCTCAACTTCGATTTCCTTATCGTCGAAGTATACCTGATCGGGAGAGATGCCCGTTACTTCCATGGAATCCATTATCTTCATGGCTTTGTCGAAGTAATCCTTGAACTTCTTGTAGTCGTCGGACCAGTCATCCACGGGCTCGGAGCCTGTCATCTCAAAGCGTGCGGTGATGATGGTCATAGCCTCGATCAGATTGGTGCGCATTACCTCTCTTACCGCCACGCGGGGCAGATAAGCCTGGGTGTCGAAGTTATAGATAGAGGTGTAAAGTCTGTCATAGTTTACGAGAGGATTGTTCGTATTGTTTCCGCTGAGATAGTTGCCTGCGATGCTGCTGAACGTTCTCGTTATGGTGTCGTAGTACTTGTCAAAGTTCGCATAATTTGCATCACGCTTGTTCTTATTCAGCTTCTCCTCCACGAGATCGTATATCTTGTGCTGATATTCAAGAGCCTCCTCGGGAGTTGCATCCTCCGAAATGGTAATACCTTTCTCCTTTTCGAGATCCTTGCCTGCGCGGGTGATTACCGACTTGTAGCCTATCAGAGCGTCGTAAAGCTCAAAGGCATCTCTCTCGAACAGTTCAAGAGAGCTGGAGAATACGGCCTTCTTGGTCTCCTTGACATCCTTGCTGATGTCTTCAACGGTGTTCTGCATATCTCTCAGAGTGTTCTGGATCTCTTTCAGAGCGTCCATTACCTGCTGATGCTCGGATTTGAGAACTCCCACCAGCTCCAGCACCTGCTTGACGGCCGAGAAGCCGGAAACTGCCATGTTGCCGTAATAGAATGCGTTGCCGTACCAGGTCTCCTTGCCTCTTACCCATTCCTGGATCTGTCCGAGCGCCTTGGGGCTGAGGCTGTCGATAGACCCACCGCCGGAACCGACGGAAGCCTTGCCTAAAGTGTTCTGAGAATAAACACGGCTGTAGACTGCCTCTTCGGAGGTCTTTTCGCCCCATTTGCTTGTCATGGAGCCCGCTGCGAGCTTAACGTCGCCGCTTACGGAGAAATCGTCCGCCTTCTGACCGTTCGCGGGAACAGTGAGCACCAGCTCAACGGTCGTGTCGCTCTCGGCCTTCACGGACTCGACCTTAGCATCTGCAAGGCCGCCGTCGAAGGAGATGCTCTCGGCAGAGATATCCTTGTCAAAGGTGCCGTTAAAGATGTAGAGCAGCAGCGTCATTTTCAGGTTGTCGCCGTCCTCAACACAGAGGTCGAAAACGGGATAGAAGCTTGCCTCGGCGAGGTCGATCATTGTCTTGTAGCCGCCGAAGTCGGCCTCCTTGCCCGAAACCAGCTTGACAAAGCCGTTGACATCCTTGACGTCCTTGGCTGTCATCGTGACTGCTGCGGTGTTGTCGTCCTTCTTCTCGACGCTTTCAACTGTCACGCCTTTGATCTTGATATTGTCCTTGGTGAGCTTGTCGAGGTCGGCAGCGGCGTAGGATTTCAGCTCCGCAGTTATCTTTCCGTCCTCGCATTTGAGGCTTGCGCCGTCAAAGCCGCAGTATTCTGTCTGAATGTCGATCATAACATACAGCGAATCGGTGCAGTCCTTTACGGCGTCGGGCTTGAGCCTGATGATGCCGTAGGTGTAAGCGCCCTCATCACCGTACTGCGTGATGTTTCCCTTCAGCTGAACTGTAAGGTTCTTGCCGGAAGCGGAAATGCTCTCCACGTTCATTCCTCTGAATGCACACTCGGTAGAGATCATAGCCTCGGTGACGTCGGCGAACTCGCCGTTATCAAGGGTGAGGGTGACTTTGGCCTCGGTGGTGGTCTCGTCGATCTTTGTAGCGTCGGCGGTGATATTAAACTCATCGGACTCAACATTCACCGCTGCCATATCGTCGATGCCGTCGAAGCGCAGAAGGTACTGTGTGGGCTTGAACTCTCCAACATTCTCATCGGTGAAGGTGATCTCGAAGCTGCCGTCATCGTTCTTCTTTACCTCATCGACCTTGGCGGTGCGCTCGCCGGGAGCATATTTGCCGGCTTTGACGTTCTCCTCGGAGCTTTCCGCTTCGAGAGCATTGTAGAATGCGTTCTCGTCGAGGGCGATGTACGTTACCTCAGTCTTGTCGGTGCTTATGCCGGAAAGATCGACCTTCTCGGACTTGACCGTTGTGGTGTACTTTCCGCTTGAAGCGAACTTCACAGCAGAAGCCTGTATCTTAGGAGCCTCTTCATCGGAGGAAGCGGGCTCTTCGCCCTGAGAGGAATCAGTTTCAGGCTTGCTCTCTGTCTGGGCTGCGGAGGATACTGTCGAATCGTTTTCCTTTACGGATGAACTGTCCTCGTCGGCGCAGCCTGTCAGAGCAGAAACAGTAAGCACTACCGCAAGCATCATAGCGAGCATTTTTTTAATGTGCTTATGCGTCATAATATCTGTCCTTCCTTTTTAGTTTTTGGGTTTATCTGCCGCCGCAGGTCAGTGCGGCGGCTGTTTTGTGTTAATAAGGATCAGTCGAGAGTGAGCACACCCCAGCGGTCGTTTGCGCCTTTCTTGGACGCGCCGTATTTTCCTCCATACAGATAACCGTCCATATCTTTATTTTTGACATGTTCATCTACATACCAATAATCATAGGTATCTTGAAAGGATTTAACTGCTTCATAACCGACCAGAAGGCTCTTCGATGTGTCAACGAAACAGTTACCCTTTATTAATTTGTAGTAATCAGTCTCCCAACTATCATCTTCTTTTATGCATCTTACAAATTCAACTTTATCAAGCTTAGTATAAACGCAGGCGTGTTCGGGTATCTTCATACCTGCCATTTCCATTTCTTTTCCGAAGGTCCTGCCGTTCATTCGTTTTACAAAATCGCTGACCTCGTCATCGGTCCAGTTTCTTTCAACACTGAGGCCAAGCGCCTTGCCCTTGTAATACTTCATGTTTTTCCTCGATGTTAAAGTGCAATCGACGTACCGTACAGTTCCGCCAAGGACATAACAGTAAGGATGATAAGCGGGGTTGTCGCCGGCTGCCTTCTTTACAAGGTGCTTGCTCTCGGGGTCGATCTTTTCAAGGTGGAGATAGGTAACGGGAGCATTGGGTGCGCCCATATTTACGCTCTTGCCGCTTACCGATGATGTGCCGTTGTTATCGGTGTAGATCACCGAAACTCCGCCTCTCTCGGTCACCTCATCGGTGGTGTAATAGAGATGTATCTCCGTGCCGCCGTTGGCGTAGTTAAGGCTGCCTTTCGCATCGGCGAAATCGCTGTCCTTAAAGGACGAATAGGGAACGGGCTTATAGGTGGCATTGTCCTTCTTAACGCTGTCTCTCAGCTCTCCGGGAACAAGGATGAAGTCCTTAACGGAATTTTCGTAATCATCGGTGCGCTCATAGCTGAGATTAAGGGGATCGTGACCCTCTGCGGGGCAGAGATCCGTATCGAGAGCCTCCCGCTTTCCGTCGATAGTGTAAACGCCGTCTTTATATGCAGCATTCTTCCCGCTCACAAGTTCGGGATCCTTGATATAGATGGGTCCCGAGCCGAAGGACTTGTAGATGTGGAGGAAGACATCTGCTCCGCCTGCACCCTTGTTAAGGTCCTTTCCGTCAACGGCATTTGTTTTGTTCTCGTTCACCACGAGGCCCGAGATCGCCAGTTTGTCATCGTTCTCTTCCTTTGAATAGAACAGGTAGAGGTCTTTTCCGCCGGCCTTGCAGTTCAGCTCGCCCTTGTCTCCCGTGAACGTTTTGTCTCCGTCATAGGGACAGAGCTTGTAAGTCTTGCCGTCAACAGTTACGGAATTCTTCTTGTACTTGCTGCCCTCAAATACCCTTATGCTTTTGATAGCCTCATCGTATTTCTTTGTGGTCTTGTAGCCGAGGTAGATATACCTTCCGCCTGCCTTCTTGTTAAGATCGTAATTGACGATATTATAGCCCTGTTTATAGAGCATATTGATACATTGGTTCTGCTTGCCCCAGCCTACAACGATGATGTCGCTGATAAAGGTCTCACCGTACTTTTCTGCTACCTCTGTGACCTTGTCGTCAAATACCAGCTCGTCGGGAGCAACACCGGTAACTGCGTTGTCATCTATGAAGCTGCACATTTCCAGGAACTTCTGATATTCCTTCTTGAAGGGGTGAGAGTCCTCCAAATCATCGATCTCGGTGGTAACGTTGTCGTGGATCATCATAAGAGGAATGGCATCTGAAATAGTAGAGCGGACGGTCTCTCTTATCAGAGCGCGTACTCCGAAGGACTCGGTATCAAAGTTGTACATCATTGAGTACAGCTTGTCGTAGCTCACGAAAGGATTGCGCATGGTGGAGGGTTTGAGCCATACGTCGTACAGTTTATCGAAGCTGTCCACCATCTTCTCATAGTTCTTCTTGAAGCTGCCGTAGTAGGGGTTCTGTCCGTTGTTCTCCCCAGCTCGCTTGTAGATATAGGTCATCAGCTGATTGTTGTAAACGCTGATCTGATCTACCGTAGCATTATCGGGAAGAGTGATGCCCATTGCTTTAAGGTCATTTACGCCGCGGCCAAGGGCGCTTTGTACCGCTTCTGTGGCAGTGATGAACTCGCTGCGGAGAGTATCGAAGGGCTCAAGGCTGTTCTTATAAAGCTCCATCTGCATCTCGTTGAGGGTAGATCTTACCTTTTCCAGCTTGGCATCCAGGTCTCTTATCATATCCTTGATATCGTGGAGCTCATCCATCAGTTTCTGCTGATCGGACTTCTTCGCGCCGATGAATTCAAGGAAACCTATGCAGCCCTGGAAAAACGATACAAGACTTCCTATATTGCCGCCCATCCATAATACAGAGCCGTACCAGGTGTTCTTTCCCTTTGTCCAGTCCTGGATAGCTTTAAGCGTTTCCTGATTGAGTAGTATATGGGGGTTGTTCTCATCCCACATGAGCGTGGTCTTCAGCCATTTCGCCACATCGCCCGCGTCTTTTCCCATAGACTCGTTAGAATAATCACGGCTGTAGGACAGCGCCTCGTCGGACTTTTCGCCCCAGGCTGTTGTCATAGCGCCCTCGGCTATGGTGAGATCGCCGTAGAAGGAGAAGTCTTCGGTGGTCTGCTCCCCAGCGGGAACTGAAATTACCAGTTCTGCGTTGGTGCCGTTTTCATTTACCTTCACGGACTCGAATTTGGCTCCTTCAAGATCGCTGCCGAAGGTGAAAGTATCGGCGCTGAGATCGCTGCTGAAGGTGCCGCCGAAGGCATAGAGGATAAGACCGATCCTGAGGTTGCTGCCGCCTGCCTCGCAGAAGTCCAGTACGGGGTAGAAGGAAACGGGAGAGATCGTGAGGGGGGTCTTGAAGCCGTTAAAGTCGGCCTCCTTGCCGCTGAGTGCTCTAACGATGTCGCTTCCGGTCTTGGCGTCCTTGACGGACAGTGTGACGGATGCGGTATAGTCGTCCTTCTTCTCGACCTTCTCAACGGTGACGCCGTCGATCTTGATGTTGTCCTTGGTGAGCTTGTCGAAGTCAACGCTGCCGCCGGATCTGAGATCTACGGTAGCCTTGCCGCCCTCAAATTTAAGGGTGGAAGCAACGAAGAAGGTGTTGTTGTCGAGCAGAGTTACATTGGCTCTCAGCTCTCTGGCGTTATCCTTAACAGCCTCGGGGGCTACGATAACGGTACCGAACAGGTATGCGCCCTGAGAGTCGTTGGTGGTGATATCGCCTTTGAGCAGAACGGTGAGGTTCTTTCCCGAAGCGGAAACGCTCTCGATGTCCATAGCATAGAAGGCGTTAGCCAGTGAGATCATATCCGTGGTGACGTTATCGGCATACTCGCCGCCGTCAAGGGTAAGTGTCACCTTTACCTCGGTGGCGGAGGGAGCTACCTCGGAGATGTCGGGGGTAAGGGTCATTTCGGGGAACTCAACATCAACGTAGGCTGTCGCCTTGACGTCCTTCATCTTGATGCTGTACTCCGCGGTGCCGTACTTCACGGCGTTCTCGTCGGTGAAGCTGATCTCCCAGCTGCCGTCGTCCTTCTTTGTGACGGAATCGAGCTTGGCTGTGCGCTCGCCGTCCACATAGGTGCCGAAAATGTCCCCTGCGGCCTCAGAGGACTCTTCATCTTCCTCGGAAGCGGCAAGAACGGTGCCGGGTTCGAGGCCGATATAAGTAACTTCCACGTTGTCGGCGGTAAGACCAGAGAGGTCAACATCTGCCGAATTAGCCTTGATCGTGGTGGTGTACTTGCCGCTGGACGCAAACTTTACAGCGGAAGCCGTAACTGCTTCCTCCTGCTCCTCGGGCT
>CAMOFU010000036.1 GCA_946613705.1 uncultured Clostridia bacterium | reverse complement strand
GGGTTTTCCGACAGGGTCAATGACCCCGAGATACTTGCGGCGATAAAGAAGACCCGAAAGGCTGCGGGGATATTCGCGTTTTTCATAGTTCCGCTGCCGTTTCTCGGGTTCGTTATCTACAGCAAGGCAAGCGGTGAGATGGAGCTCAGGGACGCGATGATCTACGGTGCGATCGTCTCGGCTGTGTTCCTGCTGTTCGCGGTGGTGAGCTTTGTCAGGGAACGCGCGGCGAATACCTACGATGCCACGGTCATCGACAAGAAGAAGTCCACCGTCCGCCGTCACGACAACGATTCGAGCTATCTTGAAACAGAGTACATCACGGTGATAAGAAAGGACAGCGGCGGAAAGAAGAAGATCAAGGAATACGAGGGGCGGCAGATCATAGCATACTACTATTTCAACATCGGCGACAGGTTCAGGTATCACCCGCAGTTCCATTTCCCGTATGAGCATTACGACAAATCAAAGGCACCGTACATAGCCTGCGTGAGCTGCGGAAGGCACAACAGCCTTGACGACGACCGCTGTGAAAAGTGCGGCCTGCCGCTGCTGAAATAAGCAGCAGATCACAGATATCATCACGAAAGCGAGGGATCGGATATGATCTGTCACAACTGCGGGGCAGAGCTCCCCGACGGCACGCTCGTATGCAGCAGCTGCGGCGAGGCGATGCATCGGGGCGAGCGGATAGGGAAGAGCATCACGCTCTGTGATGACGGGAAATACCGCTGGGTATACAAAATGAACATCTTTACAGACCCGACGGTGTTTTTTCTGGTCTGGAAGATCTTCGCAGCCATAATGCTCGGTATCATGCTCATCATCTTCTTTTCGGACATCGGCAGGGAGGACTTCTTTCCCGACGGACTGCTGAGCAATTTGAAGGTGATGGGGCTGATGCTCCTCGGCATGACCGTGCTGGTCGCTGTGGGCTGTGCGGTCTGGGGGCTGATATACGGCGGGAAATACATCGTGGAATTTGAGATGGACGAACACGGTATAAACCACAAGCAGATACCCGTCCAGGCGGAAAAGGCAAGGAAGATCGGCAAAGCAGCGGCGCTCACGGGCGCGGCGGCAGGCAGCTTCACGGCAACAGGTGCGGGCATCAACTCGCAGCGGACCGAGATGTATTCCGATTTTTCAAAGGTCACAAGGGTGAAGCCCAAGCGCCGTTTTCATGTGATAAAGGTCAACGAGGGGCTGTTCCACAATCAGGTCTATGCTCCTGCGGAGGACTATGAGCTTGTGCTCGGCTATATCACAGAGCACTGTCCCAAGCTGAAAAGCAGCCAATAAGTCCCCGCGGCAGAGGTCTGTCCCGAACAAGCAAAGCACGGTCGGTGAGCCGAAACGCTCCCGACCGTGCTTTGTTATGCTTTGATCTGATCTGTTATGTACGGGCAGCTTCTGTCAGTCGGACTGCTCCTGCCCGTTCTGCTCGGAGTCATCGGCTGCGGCGGCAGCCTTTTCGGCAAGCTCCTCGCGGCGCTGCTGCTGCTCGGCTGCTTCCTCGGGGGTCATCTCACCGACGAAAACCGTCTCTCCGAAACGGTATCTGCGCGATAACAGAAGCAGTATCGCACCGATCAGGATAAATGCGAACGATATGCAGAGCTGTATCACTATGAACGTGGTGTCGAGCTGTACGAGCACAAGGCTGGATATCGCCAGCTGCCAGTCCTCGGGCTTGAGGTTCTGCGCCTCAAAATGGGCGCTGACAAGAGCCAGCTGCTCATCGGTGATCTCTACCGCCTTGCCGATGAAGCGCTCTCCCTGCGCGGGCTCATCGCCCTGCTCGCTGATATACTTTGCCGTCTGTTCCAGCAGGCTGTCAAAGCTCTCCGCCCCCTCGCGCACGTCGATAACGACATAGCCGCCGTTGTCCGAGATAAGGTAGAACTCCGCCTCTGCATCGGCAACGGGAATGCCGAATATCCGCTTGCTCTCGGTAGCTGTGCCGAGCTTTGCCATGACGAATCTAAGATCGCCCTCTGCGATCTCGCCCGATTCATAGGAATCGAAGCGCTTGTCATTGATGTTCACCTTGCGGAACAGGAGGTTGAAAAAATCGCCCGCCACAAATGCAAACAGCACCAGTCCGATGATAACGCATATTATACCGATGCCAAGGGTCTTTTTCATAGCTTTACTCTCCCTTCGCTCACAAAAGCTGCGGTCAGATCTCCCAGCCGTTGAGCAGCTTTTGAAGCAGTGTGTAATCTCTCATGTTCACCTTGCCGTCGCCGTTTAAGTCGGCAGCCGCAAGGTCGATCTCCACGTCCCAGCCCGAAAGGTACTTTTGCAGCTCGGTGTAGTCCTTCATCGCTGCCCGTATACTTGCTTATCCTGACCGTCCCGTCATCAAGCACAGTGTACTCATGATCCCCCGAGGTCAGCGGTTCACCGTCCTCCGCACTCGCCGTCATCGCCGCACCGAGCTTGACCGTACCGCCGCCGTGCTCATAACGACCGCCAAAGCGCAAAGCAACGAAGCTGTTCTTTTGATCGTCAAGATACCCCCAATTAATATAGTATATACCTGCATTATATCACACTAAAGCGATAATGTCAACAGAGATACCTCTGCTGTCGAATCGGGGCGGGGGGAGATATTAATAAATTGTAAAATCAGACAGGTTGCGATTGACAAATCCTGCATATAAAGTTATACTGATTTTAGGTTATCAATGATAACTAATCGAAATAATAAATAATAAAAGCTATCGGAGGAATTTAAAATGGTATTTGAAACTGTTGCCAAGATAATCGCTGAAAGGATCGAGTGCGACCCCGCAGAGATCAAGCGTGATTCGACATTCAGAGATCTCGGCATCGACTCGCTCGACACCGTTGACCTGATGATGAACCTTGAGGACGAGCTGGGCATGGAGCTTGAGCTTGACCAGAAGCTTGAAACAGTCGGTGATCTTGTAGATTTCATCGAGAACAAGCAGGACTGAGTCATGATCGAAAGCAGACTGTGCGAGATGCTCGGTATCGAGTATCCCGTATTTCAGGGCGGAATGGCATGGATAGCAGACGGAGAGCTTGCCGCTGCCGTTTCTAACGGCGGCGGTCTTGGTATTATTGCCGCAGGAAATGCCCCCGCAGAGTATGTAAGAGAACAGATACACCGCGCCAAGGAACTGACAGAGAAGCCCTTCGGCGTTAATATCATGCTGCTGAGCCCCTATGCCGATGAGGTGGCGGCTGTGGCAGCCGAGGAGAGGGTCGCGGTCGTGACTACGGGCGCGGGCAATCCTTCAAAGTATATGCAGATGTGGAAGGAAGCAGGCATCAGAGTGATACCTGTGGTGGCTTCGTGCGCTCTGGCGAAGCTGATGGAGCGCCTCGGTGCTTCGGCTGTGATCGCTGAGGGCGGCGAGAGCGGCGGACATATCGGCGAGCTGGCGACTATCGTGCTGGTGCCGCAGATAGCCGATACCGTGAAGATACCCGTCATCGCGGCGGGCGGCATCGCGGACGGAAGAGGTGTCGCGGCGGCATTCATGCTGGGCGCGTGCGGCGTGCAGGTGGGAACAAGGTTCCTTGCCGCCGAGGAGTGCAATATCCACGAGACATACAAGGAGAAGGTCGTCAAGGCGAAGGACCTGTGTACCATGGTGACGGGCAGAAGGCTCGGTCACCCCGTAAGGGCGCTGAGGACGAATTTCCAGAGAGAGTATCTCAAAGCTGAATACACGCAGATCTCCGATGAGGAGCTGGAGGCTATGGGCGCGGGAGCGCTGCGCAAGGCGGTGCAGGACGGCAATACCGAAGAGGGCTGCTTCCTTGCGGGACAGAGCGCTGCAATGGTGAAAAAGATACAGCCTGCGGCAGAGATAGTGCGCGAGCTTTGCGAGGAGGCAGAGCCGCTGCTGAAAGGAGCTGCGAAATGGGTAAGATAGCATTTGTGTTCTCGGGTCAGGGCGCACAGCGCTCGGGCATGGGAAAGGAAATATACGAGGCTTCGGCAGCGGCAAGAGAGGTGTTCGATAAGCTCGACGGCATTCGCGGCGGAACAAAGCAGATGTGCTTTGAGGGCAGCGATGAGGAGCTTATGCAGACAGGCAACACTCAGCCCTGCCTTTTTGCAGTTGAGATGGCGGCGGCTGCTGCTCTTAACGAAGCAGGCATCAGTCCCGATATGACAGCGGGCTTTTCGCTGGGCGAGATCGCGGCGCTGACCTGCTCGGGAACGGCGGCGCTCGAGGAGGGCTTTAAGATCGTCTGCGCGCGCGGTGAGCTGATGCAGAAGGCTGCCGAGCAGTTCCCCGCGGCTATGGCTGCGGTGCTGAAGCTGCCGAACGAGGAGGTCGAGCGCATCTGTGCGGGACTCGATCGGGCTTATCCCGTGAACTACAACTGCGAGGGACAGGTCACCTGTGCGGCTGCAAAGGAGACTATGCCCGAGCTTATCGCTGCTGCAAAGGCAGCGGGAGGACGTGCGGTGCCGCTGAAGGTATCGGGAGGGTTCCACTCTCCGTTCATGGCAGGCGCTGCGGAGGAGTTCGCCGTGGTACTGCGTGACAGCAAGCTCAGAAAGGGCAGTATACCGCTGTACTCGAACTTCACGGCGGAGCCGTATGACGATAATCCGACATGGCTGCTCTCGCAGCAGATATGCTCACCTGTCAGGTGGGAGAAGCTCGTCAGGAATATGATCGCTGCGGGCTGCGATACCTTTATCGAGCTGGGGGCAGGCAATACTCTGGTCGGTCTGATAAACAGGATAGACAAGAGCGTCAGGACCTTCTGCGTGACAGATAAGGCGGGGCTTGAAAATGCTGTCGCCGCACTGACGGAAATAAAGTGATACACAGGCGGGCTCTTACAGCGGGCCCGACTGACGGAACAAATAACATAAGGAGAAGCGATATGCTCAAACTTGAAGGAAATACAGCGATAGTAACAGGCGGCTCACGCGGGATAGGCGCTGCGATAGCCAAGAAGCTGGCATCGCTCGGTGCCGACGTGGCGCTGCTGGATATCGGCAATGAGGAGCAGGCAAGGCTCGTCTGCGAATACTGCGGATCGGAATACGGCGTGAAGGCTGCTTACTACAGCTGCAATGTTGCGGATTTCGAGCAGACCAAGCAGGTCACAGCGCAGGTGAGCAAGGACTTTGCAAATGTGACGATACTTATAAACAACGCAGGCATCACCCGCGACGGGCTCGTGATGATGATGAACGAGAAGCAGTTCGACGATGTCATCAGCGTGAACCTCAAGGGTGCGTTCAATATGATAAAGCACTGCTCGCGCCAGTTTATCAGGAACAAGTGCGGCAGGATAGTCAATATCTCGTCGGTATCGGGACTGAGCGGCAACGCGGGTCAGGCAAACTACAGCGCTTCAAAGGCGGGACTTGTCGGTCTTACAAAGACTGTGGCAAGGGAGTTCGCCTCGAAGAACATCACCTGCAACGCTATCGCCCCCGGGTTCATCGCTACGGATATGACGGCTGATATCAGCGCAGAGAACAATCCGCTCGCGGCACAGATACCGCTCGGACGTGCGGGCAAGCCCGAGGACATCGCGGACGCAGCTGCCTATCTTGTCAGCTCGGACTATGTTACGGGCGTGGTGCTCAGAGTTGACGGCGGACTGGGTATGTGACAGATCACAGATCACAAATCGCATAGCGTAAAGCACAAAGCACAGATGAAAATGCCTGCGGCTCGTGTCAGCACGGACAGATCGGCCGTTGGACGGAGGTTAGGATAATGGATAATAAGATTCGCAGAGTTGTGGTCACGGGTATAGGTGCAGTGACCCCGATAGGGCTTTCGGCTGAGGAGAGCTGGAAGGCGATGATCGAGGGAAAGAACGGCATCGCCCCGATCACACTGTTCGATACAACGGATTACAAGACAAAGCTCGCTGCCGAGGTAAAGGGCTTCGAGCCGAGAAACTATATGGAGAAGGCGGATATTCTAAAGACCGACCGCTACTCGCTGTTCGGTATAGCTGCCGCACAGGAGGCTGTTGACGACAGCGGCTTCATGGGCAAGATCGACCCCGAGAGAGCCGCAGTATACTTCGGCTCGGGCATCGGCGGCATCATCTCCTTCGGCAATGAGCATACAAAGCTCCTTCAGCGGGGTCCCAAGAGAGTGTCGCCCTATTTCGTGCCTATGATGATCGCAAATATGGCAGCGGGCATGATAGCTATACGCTTTAACTGCAAGAATGCGGCGATGCCTGCCGTTACTGCCTGTGCATCGGGCTCCAACGCGATAGGAGAGGCTGTCAGGGCTATCCGCCACGGCTACTGCGATCTTGCGATAACAGGCGGCTGTGAGGCTGCCATAAGCCCGATCGGTGTTGCGGGATTTATCAATATGCAGGCGCTTTCCACCGCCGAGGACCCGAACGCGGCTTCGCTGCCCTTTGACAAGAGAAGAGCGGGCTTCGTTATCGGCGAGGGCGGCGCGGCGCTGGTGCTCGAGGAGTATGAGCACGCAAAGGCAAGAGGCGCAAGGATATATGCCGAGGCTGTCGGCTACGGCTCGACCTGCGATGCACACCACATAACCGCTCCCGACCCCGAGGCGGGCGGAGCCTCCCGTGCAATGAAGCAGGCGCTGGAGGAAGCGGGATATACCGAGAAGGATACCGTTTATGTGAACGCTCACGGAACGGGCACTCCGCTCAACGATAAGTCCGAGACAAAGGCTGTAAAGCTGGCGCTGGGCGACAGGGCGAAGGACGCTTACATCAGCTCCACCAAGTCGATGACGGGGCATATGCTGGGCGCTGCGGGCGCGATAGAGGCTATCGCCTGCATCAAGGCGCTTCAGGAGGGGATCATCCCGCCGACAATAAACCTGAATGAACCCGATGAGGAATGCGACCTCAACTACTGCCCGAACAAGGCCGTCAAGGCGGATATAGATCTGGCAGTATCCAATTCGCTCGGCTTCGGAGGACATAATGCCTGCGTAGCCTTCAGAAAGCTCTGACCCTCGGGAGGGAAAACATGAACGAAAGCAATATCAGAAAATATGCCGAGCTCATGAAGGAGCTCGGGCTGACAGCTCTTGAGATAAACGAGAGCACAGGCAATGTGAGACTGGAGCGCACACCTGCGCCGATGGCACCGCCGCCCCCGATGGCTCAGGCGGCTGCACCCGCACCTGCGGCTCCTGCTGCGTCTGCGGCAGCAGCGGCAGTATCGGCGGCAAACGATGTCATAAGAGTCAAGTCGCCGATGGTGGGCGTGTTCTATGCCGCCCCCGCCGAGAATGCCGAGCCGTATGTCAAGGTGGGCGACAAGGTCAGCAAGGGGCAGATACTCTGCATCGTTGAGGCGATGAAGCTGATGAACGAGCTGCCCGCAGAGCAGGACGGTATCATCACCGAGATCTGCGTGGAGAACGGGCAGGTAGTAGACTACGGCATGACGCTGTTTGAGATGAAAAAGGCATGAGCGCTGACCCGATCAGGGAAGAGCGGAGCTGCGGCTGCGTTCGGATAGGAGCAAGAGATGAACAGAGATGAGATAATGCAGATACTCCCGCACAGGGATAATATGCTGCTGGTGGACGAGTGCGAGCTCGTCGGTGAGGAGAGCCGCGGAAAATATCACGTCCGCGGAGATGAGTTCTTTTTGCAGGGACATTTCCCCGGGTACCCGATAGTGCCCGGTGTGATACAGTGCGAGATACTCGCCCAGTCTGCCTGTGCGCTGCTGGCGGATAAGATGAAGGAGGGGCTGATGCCGCTCTATACGGGGCTCAACAACGTTAAGTTCCGCAATCCCGTCCGCCCCGGCGATACGTTTGAGACTGTATGCAGGCTGACAAGGGTGAAGCACCCGTTTTATTTTGCTTCGGGCGAGGGCTATGTTGACGGCAAGCTCTGCGTCAAGGCAGAATTTTCGTTTGCACTCAAGGAGAGTGGATCATGTTTTCCAAAGTCCTGATAGCTAACCGCGGTGAGATCGCGGTAAGAATAATCCGTGCCTGCAAGGAGATGGGCATAAGCACCGTCGCGGTATATTCCGAGGCGGACAGAGATGCGCTGCACGCTGCCCTTGCCGACGAGAGCTACTGCATCGGCGCTGCAAATGCTGCCGACAGCTATCTCAACGAGGACAGGATAATCTCGGCCGCGATAGTTTCGGGTGCTCAGGCGATACACGCAGGCTACGGCTTTCTTTCGGAGAATGCCCACTTTGCGCAGCTGTGCGCCAAGAACGGGATAGTGTTCATCGGTCCCGCTGCCGAGACTATGGAGCGGCTCAGCGATAAGACGACTATCAAGAGCCTTATGGCTCAGGCAGGGCTCGATGTTATCATGGGCACCGAGGTGCTTGAAAATGTTGAGCAGGCGCGGGCTGCTGCCGAAAGGATAGGCTACCCCGTGATGCTCAAGGCACGCTCGGGCGGCGGCGGACGAGGCATAAGGCTGGTCGAGAGCGAGAGCGAGCTTGAAAGCAGCTATATGATGGCTGTCTCCGAGGGCGAAGCTGCCTTCGGCGACGGCGCTGTTTATATGGAGAAATATGTTTATCCCGCAAGGCACATCGAGATGCAGATAATTGCTGATGAGGCGGGCAATGTGGTGTGCCTCGGTGAACGTGACTGCTCGGTCCAGAGAAGGCATCAGAAGCTGATAGAGGAATCGCCCTCGCCTGCTGTGAGCAAGGCTATGAGGGAAAAGCTGATCGAGCGGGTAAAGAAGGCAGTGCAGAAGGTCGGCTACATCGGCGTGGGAACATTGGAGTTCCTGCTGGATAAGCAGGGGCATTTCTGGTTCATGGAGATGAACGTGCGCTTGCAGGTCGAGCATTCGGTGACAGAGATGCTGACGAATATCGATCTTGTGAAGTGGCAGATAAGGACTGCCGCGGGAGTGCTGCTCAACTTCACTCAGAAGGACGTAACGCTTATGGGCTCGGCACTGGAATGCCGTATCAATGCGCTCTCAACAGGCACGATCGGTATGCTGCACGTTGCGGGCGGGCCTTCGGTAAGGTTCGACACCTATCTGGTGCAGGGAGTGGAGATCTCGCCGTTTTACGATTCGCTGATCGGAAAGCTGGTCGTGCGTGCAGGCACGAGAGAGGAAGCGCTGCGCAAGATGAAGGCGGCACTGTGCGAGCTGGTGATCGACGGGATCAGGACAAATATACATCAGCAGCTCAGACTGATAAACGACGAGAAGTTCATGAGCGGAGAATATGATCTGACATTTATGGAAGGCAGGTAAAGCGTAATGCCGATCCTTGATTTTTTATACAAACCCAAAAACGAGCTTGAAAAGGGCGGCCGCGCAGTTGCTCCCGTTCAGGAGGATCAGGGCGAGCCCGAAAAGACCTGCCCGAACTGCCGCAAGTCGATACCGCTGAGCCGGATCTGGGCAAACGCTAACACCTGCAGCTGCGGCTATCATTTCAGGATGAGCGCAAGGCAGAGGATAGGCTTTATCACCGACAAGGGAACGTTTACAGAAATGTTCAGGGACGTTAAGTCGGGCGACCCGCTGAGCTTTGACGGCTACAGGCAGAAGCTTGAAACGGTGCGCTCTGCCTCGAATGAGGAGGAGGCGGTCATCTGCGGCAGCTGCGAGATCGGCGGGATAAAGACGATGCTGTTCGTTATGGAGCCGAATTTTATGATGGGCTCGATGGGCTCGGCAGTCGGCGAGAGGATAACGAGGACCTTTGAGTATGCCACCGCAAACGGGCTGCCCGTAGTGGGCTACACTGTTTCGGGAGGCGCAAGGATGCAGGAGGGGCTCATCTCGCTGATGCAGATGGCAAAGACGAGCGGTGCCGTGAAGCTCCACAGCGATGCGGGACTGTTTTATCTGACGGTGCTTACAGACCCGACAACGGGCGGAGTTACCGCCAGCTTTGCTATGGAGGGAGATATCATACTCGCCGAGCCGGGGGCGACTGTCGGCTTCGCGGGGGCGAGAGTTATCGAGCAGACCACCCGAAAGACGCTGCCGAAGGGCTTCCAGAAGGCGGAGTTCCTGCTGGAGCACGGCTTTGTTGACGCGATATCTCCGAGAAGATATCAGCGCTCGCTGGTGAGCCTGCTGCTTAAAATGCACTGCGGAGGTGATGCGCTGTGAACGGTATCGACGCTTACGATATAGTCAAGAAGGCAAGAAGCTCGGGACGGTACACGGGCATCGACTTTATAAAGGGGATCTTCAACCACTTTTTCGAGCTGCACGGCGACAGACGGTTTGCCGACGACAGCGCGATAATCGGCGGGCTGGCATATCTCGAGGATAAGCCCGTAACGGTCATCGCGATAGAGAAGGGGCATAACGCAAGAGAGCGTATGCAGCGGCTTTTCGGCGCACCGAATCCCGAGGGCTACCGCAAGGCGCTGAGGCTGATGAAGCAGGCGGAAAAGTTTCACCGCCCCGTGATCTGCTTTGTGGACACATCGGGGGCTTACTGCGGCATCGGTGCCGAGGAGCGCGGTCAGGGTCTGGCGATCGCAGAGAATCTGTGTGAGATGATGACGCTGGATACGCCCGTTATCTCAATACTCATCGGCGAGGGCGGAAGCGGCGGTGCGCTGGCGCTTTCGGTGGCAGACAGGGTGTATATGCTGGAAAATGCCGTGTACTCGGTCATCTCGCCCGAGGGCTGCGCATCTATCCTGTGGAAGGACAGCTCAAAGGCTGCCGATGCTGCCGAGTGCCTGAAGCTTACCGCAAGGGATGCACTCAGCCTCGGTGTTATCGAGGAGATAATCAGTGAGGAGAACATGGAGCAGCCCGAGTTTTTCACCGAGCTGAGAGACAAGCTGATATCGGAGCTTGACAGCCTCAGCCGTGACCCGGAGATGCTGAAAAAAAGATACCAGAGATTCCGTGCCTTCGGAAGAACGGAGCAAGATATATGACTCTTTATCAGAAATATTGCAGAGAGACATTTGATGAGCAGGGCCGCCTGACCGACTTTGAGCTTGTCTATCCCGACAGTTTCAACTTCGGGTATGACGTTGTGGATGAGTATGCACGGCTCGAGCCCGATAAGCGGGCGCTGGTCTGGTGCGACACCGAGGGCAGCGAGAGGACCTTTACCTTCGCCGAGCTGAGAGACGAGAGCAACCGCTGTGCGAATGTGATGCTCGCCTCGGGTATAGGCCGCGGCGACAGGGTGCTGGTGGCGCTTAAAAAGCATTACGAATACTGGATAACCGTAACGGCACTGCATAAGATAGGTGCCGTGGTGATCCCCGTTACGCATATGCTCACGGCGAAGGACTATATCTACCGCATCGAGTGTGCGGACATAAAGGGCTTTGTGATAACTCATCAGGGCGATATCTGCGAGCGTGTGCTCGAGGCTGTAAACAAGACGGGCATCGACTGCTGCCTGTGGACGATCAGGGGCAGCCGCGAGGGCTTCCGCGATCTTACCGCCGAGATGGCTGCCGCTTCTGCCGAGCTTGAACGGCGCGAGACCTATGTTCACGACCCGATGCTGATATACTTCACCTCGGGCACGACAGGGCTGCCCAAGGGCGTTGTACACGACCATACCTATCCGCTGGCGCATATCGTCACCGCAAAATACTGGCACCATGTTCAGGACGGCGGGCTGCATTTCACCGTTGCCGAGACGGGCTGGGCGAAATCCTCGTGGGGCAAGCTCTACGGGCAGTGGCTCGCGGGAACGGCGGTAATGGTCTTTGACTTTGATAACTTCGACCCGAAGATGATGATGCACGTTCTGAATAAATACGAGGTGACCACCTTCTGTGCGCCGCCCACCGTTTACAGATACCTTGTGCGCTCGGGCATTCCGCAGCTGCCGAAGCTGACCTATGCAACTACTGCGGGTGAGCTGCTCAACCCCGAGGTGTTCAGGCTGTTCAAGGAAAAGACGGGGCTTTCGCTCTGCGAGGGCTACGGTCAGTCGGAGACGACGCTGCTGACGGGCAACTTCTCCGCCGAAAGCTCGGTGGCAGGCTCTATGGGAGTGCCCTCCCCGCAGTATGATATCAGGCTTATCCGCCGCGACGGGACCGAGGCGGCAGTCGGCGAGGTGGGCGAGGTCTGTGTCAAGCCCAAGCACGAGGGCGTTCACCCCGACGGCATCTTCACGGCTTATCTCAACAACGACGAGCTGTTCCGTGAGGTATGGCGCGGCGGTGTTTATCACACGGGCGATAGCGCAACTGTGGACGAGAACGGCTGCTTCTGGTTCAACGGAAGATTCGACGATATAATCAAAACGGGCGGCTACCGTGTGGGACCTTACGAGATCGAAAATGTGCTGATGGAGTATCCCGATGTGCTGGAGTGCAGCGTTGTGGGAGTGCCCGACAAGCTCAGGGGGCAGGCGATCAAGGCATATATCGTGCTGAAAAACGGTGTCATCGGCGATCATGCGCTGGAAAAGCAGATCAAGGATTTTGCAAACTCCCGCCTTTCGGACTATAAATGGGTGCGGCTGATCGAATTTGTTGACGAGATGCCAAAGACCTTCAGCGGCAAGGTGCGCAAGACCGAGCAGCGCAAGGGCTGAGAGGTGCGGGGAATGATTAACGATATCAAACGTGCCAACAAGCGTGAGGAGCTGATAATCGCGGGGATCAACGAGATCAGCCGCAGCGGGATAGCTGCCTTCTCGATGCGCAGAGCCGCCGAGAACGCAGGGGTCTCCTGTGCTGCGCCCGCAAGGCATTTCGGCGGGAAGCAGGGCTTTGTCGCTGCGATAATCGAATACGTCAACTCACAATGGCATGACGAGCAGATGAGGATACTGAGTGAATGCGGCAGCGGCACAAGAGAGCAGCTGGTGGCTTTCAGCATAGGGTATATCAAGTTCCTGGTCGAGAAGCCGCATTTCCGCTCGATACTGATGCTCAAGGACGAGAGCCTTGACCACACATATCAGTCACGCGGAAAAACGACGCAGCTGACCCTTGACCTTGTGAGCAAATACTGCGACGAGGTGGGCATGGACGAGCAGACGCGGCTGCGCAAGCTCTATATCGTCCGCTCGCTGATCTACGGGGCATCGCTGATGTTCGATAACGGCGAGCTGCCGTATAATGAGCAGACACTTGAGATCGTCCGTCAGAGCATCGACAGGGAATTTGACCTTCCGTAAACGGCAGCGGAAGAGCATAACAGCATAACAGCATAACATAAGACAAGACAGAAAAAACAGATGACAGCTTCCGAAACGAGAGGAGACTGTCATCT
>CAMOFU010000035.1 GCA_946613705.1 uncultured Clostridia bacterium | reverse complement strand
GCGACTCGTTTCTGCCGTTGACAAAAATGGGGAACAGTAGTATAATCTATAGTAGATCGTAATGCATAAAGGAGATGCTGATATGATATATGATAGTATAAAGAAGCTTGTCTGCTACGGACTTGAAAAGGGACTGATAGAAGAAGAGGACAGGGTGTATACCGTGAACCGACTTCTCGAAGCACTGGGGCTCGATGCCTATGAGGAGCCAAAGGAGGAGTATACGGATATCGACCTTGAACAGACGCTTGCCGAGCTGCTCGATTATGCCTGCGAAAAGGGGCTGTGCCAAAACAGCATAGCCTACCGCGACCTGTTCGACACCAAGCTCATGGGACTGCTTACTCCGCGCCCCTCCGAGGTGACACGCAGGTTCGGCGAGATCTTTGATAAGCAGGGTGCCGCTGCCGCGACCGATTACTTCTATAAGTTCTCGCAGGATACCGATTATATCAGGCGCTACAGGATAAAGAAGGATATGCGCTGGCTCGCACCTACCGAGTACGGCGAGCTGGATATAACCATCAACCTCTCGAAGCCCGAGAAAGACCCCAAGGCGATCGCCGCCGCCAGGAATGCTGTGCAGTCGGGCTACCCTAAGTGCCTGCTGTGCTATGAGAATGTCGGCTATGCGGGCAGACCCGATTCCCCCGCAAGGCAGAATCACCGCGTGATCCCGATCACGATAAACGGGGAGCCGTGGGGATTGCAGTATTCGCCGTATGTATACTACAACGAGCACTGCATACTCTTCAATAAGAAGCATACGCCCATGGTGATCGACCGTGCGGCATTCGGCAAGCTGTTTGACTTTATCGAGCGGTTCCCGCACTATTTCATCGGCTCGAATGCCGATCTGCCGATAGTCGGCGGCTCGATACTCGCGCACGAGCATTTTCAGGGCGGTCACTATGAGTTCGCAATGGCGAAGGCACCGATCGAACAGGAGCTGAGCTTCAAGGGCTTTGAGGATATCGGAGCGGGGATAGTCAGGTGGCCGATGTCGGTCATCAGGCTGCGCTCGGGCGACCGCGGAAGGCTCACCGAGCTGGCGGACAGGATACTTACCTGCTGGCGCGGGTATACCGACGAGCAGCTGTTCATATATGCCGAAACGAACGGTGAGCCGCACAACACCGTAACACCTATCGCAAGAATGAGGAACGGCGAGTATGAGCTTGATCTTGTGCTGAGAAACAATATCACTACCGACGAGCATCCCCTCGGCGTATATCACCCTCATGCAGAGCTGCACCATATAAAGAAGGAGAACATCGGGCTCATCGAGGTAATGGGTCTTGCGGTGCTGCCTTCGAGGCTGAAGGACGAGATGGCAGAGCTGTCGGCGGCGATACTCGAGGGCAGGGACCTCCGCGCGGACGAGACGCTTGCCAAGCACGCAGACTGGGCAGAGGAG
Organism: uncultured Clostridia bacterium; assembly: GCA_946613705.1. Taxonomy (GTDB): domain Bacteria; phylum Bacillota; class Clostridia; order Oscillospirales; family Ruminococcaceae; genus FB2012. The sequence goes on along the minus strand of CAMOFU010000035.1, from coordinate 11,813 downwards.
TTCATCTCCCGCAATGAGATCACAAAGGACAATATAGATGTGATAATCAGAAACGAGATCGGCATCGTGTTCTCAAGGGTGCTCGAGCACGCGGGCGTGTACAAGCGTGATGCAGCGGGCAGAGCGGGCTTTGAGCGGTTCGCGGAGTATGTGAATGAAAGTGTGAAGTAAGGACAGGAAAAATGGCAGTAAGTATGAGTATGAAAAAGACAAAGAGAAAGAGACAGGCGGGAAGAAGCTTCTGGAGCCTGGGGCAGAATACGATGAAGGTGTGCGGCTCGCTGCTCGCATCGGTGGTATTCCTTGCGGTATCGCTCGTGGTATACGGAGTGTGGAACAACAACATCTACAATGCGCACAACGTTCCGCAGCTGACGAGCGAGCAGGTGCTCCAGTCAAATCTGATAAACGCGGATAAGCTGCTGATACTTGCCCACCCCGACGACGATGCGCTCTGGGCGGGCGGGCATCTTATGAGCGGCAACTGGCTGGTGGTCTGCATCACGAACGGCCGCAACGACACAAGGCACAACGAGTTCAACCGCGCGATCAATGCCTCGGGCAACGCACATCTGATACTCGAGTACCCCGACAAGGTCAACGGCTCGCGGGACGACTGGACAGAGGTGATGGACGGCCTGCGGCACGATATAGACGTGCTGCTGAGCTACAAGAACTGGGACGTTGTGGCGACCCATAATCCCGACGGGGAGTACGGGCATCAGCATCACAAGATGACCTCGGCGCTCGTGACCGAGAGCTGTGTTGCCCACGGCATGACCGACAGGCTGCAATACATGGGAAAATATTACAGTAAGGCGAAGCTGCCCGCTGCCGAGGCGGGGCTGAAAAGGCTGACCGATGAGCAGCTCAAATTCAAGGAGTATCTTCTGAGCTTCTACAAATCACAGAGATCGACTATAGACAAGCTGAGCCATATGAACCCCTATGAGATGTGGCAGAGCTACGACGAATACAGACACAATGGAAAAGATGCATAAAAAAAGGCGGCTCGACCGCAGGGACTATATCGTGATACTGGTGCTGGGCATAGCGGTCGCTGCAGCGGCGGCGGTCTATACCCGTTTTGACTATGTGTTCGGAGCGAAGCTCGACTGGTCGGATCAGCACTTTGCGATACCCGACTATCTTAGAAAGCTGGCATACGAAACGGGCGAGCTGTTCCCGAGCTTCGCGCCGAATATCGGTGCGGGAGAGAATATCTATTATCTCTCATACTACGGGCTGCTCTCGCCCGTTATCCTGCTGTCTTACCTTATGCCGTTTGTGAGCATGGCGGTGTATATACAGGTAAGCTCGCTGGTGCTGTGCTGGCTGGGCACGGCGCTGTTCTACCGCTTTATGAGAAAGCGCAGGGGGTTCGCGGGCTCGCTGCTGCTCACAGCGGCATATCTCACAGCCTCGCCGATCTTCTTCCAGGCGCACAGGCATATAATGTTTGTGAGCTATATGCCGTTTCTGATACTGGCGCTCGAGGCGGTGGACGACTACTTTGAGAGCAGGCGCAGCGGAAGGCTGATCCTCTTCTGCTTCCTTATCATCATGACCAACTGGTTCTACAGCGTGGCGGCGCTCGCAGCCGTGACGGTGTATGCGGTGTACCGCTATCTGAGCATGAGCGGGGAGTTCGGGATCGGGGCATTCGGCAAGGCTGCGGCAGGCTTTGCGCTGCGTATGGTCACGGCAGTGCTCTGCGCGGGAGTGCTGCTGCTGCCGACGGTACACGTCCTGCTCTCGGGCAGGGACAAGAGCAATTCGGGCATCACTCTTCGCGATCTGATACCCAACATCAGCACCGAGGCGATAGGCTACTCGCCCTATGCTATGGGGCTGGGGGCATTTGCGGTGCTGGCGGTGGTATGCGCGGTCATGGACGGGAAGAACAGAGCGCGGCGGTTCATGGGCATCGTCTTTGCGGCGGTGTCCTGTCTGCCCGTGATAACCTATATCCTTAACGGCACCATGTACATCGAGGCCAAGGTGTATATACCCTTTATCCCGCTGATACTGCTGCTGTGCGGAGACCTGCTCGATGAGCTCGGGAAGTCACAGCTCAGGCTCTCGCGGGTCATCGTTTTTGGGGCGGTCATCGCGGTGAGCACCGTGGGCGGTGTCATGCATATGACCGACAACTATGTTTCAATAGCAAAGCTCGGAATGCTGATAGATTCGGTGATACTTGCGGTGTGTGCTATGCTGTACTATATCAAGGGGCTCCGCGCACCGATGAAGGCATCGCTGCTGATAATGCCCGTGTTCCTGTTTATCCCGCTCAACCTTGTGGATAAGCCCGTGAGCAGGGAGCAGCTGCAAAAGATGACGGAGCCTGCCTATGCCGCGCTTAGCCGTACCGCCTATGAGCGCAGCGGACTGTGGCGGACGGCACTTGCCGAGCAGCGTGCGGACAACGTGAATACCATTCCCGACAGCAGCTTTTTCAGTGCCTATATCTATTCCAGTCTGCACCATAAGGGGTATAACGACTTCTATTTCAACTATATGCACAACGAGAACGAGTTCCGCAACTCGGCACTCACAACACGGTCGCAGAACCCGTTTTTTGCGGTGTTCATGGGGGAGCGGTATCTGATATCGGGCTCTGAGGTGCCGCCGTTCGGCTATGAGACTGCGGCGAGTGCGGGCGGATATTATCTGTATGAAAATCAAAACGTCCTGCCCGTCGGCAGGGGCTGCCCTGCGCTTGGGGAGGACGTATTCGACAGTCTGGGGAGCGCCGAACAGATGGAGGCGCTTTGCAGCCGTGTCATCACGGGCAGCGGCGGGAGCTTTGAGGGCAGCATTTCCGACTGCGGGCTGATCGACCTGCCGCATAGCAGCGCCATAACCCGCACCGACAGCGGCTGGCGGGTGACGAGCGCTGAAAAGCTCACCCTGACAGCGCCGCTCGGTATAGAGGTGCCGCAGGACAAGGTGCTGATACTTGAGATGACCTGCGACAACACCGTGGGCGAGCGCAAGGATTCGCGCGTGACGATAAACGGCATCCGCAACACCCTGACCGACCCCGACTGGAAGTATTACAACAACAACACGACCTTTACCTATGTGCTGACCCCGTGCAGCGAGCTGAGATTCGTGTTCACGGCAGGTGACTACGCGCTGGGTGAGCTTCACGCATGGCTCGCGGACTATCCCGACCCCGACTGCGACCCGCTCGTCATAGATAAGGACAGCACACGCGGCGACACCCTTGCGGGGACGATCGACTGCCGCAGCGACGAATACTTCGAGCTTTCCGTGCCATATGACGAAGGCTTTTCCGTCACCGTTGACGGGGAGGAGCAGCAGCTTGAATGCGTAGACAAGACCTTCATCGGCTTCCCGATAAAGGCGGGCAGTCACAGGATAGAGGTGCGCTTCACCGCGCCGATGCTGGGTGCGGGCAAGGCTGCCTCGCTGATCGGCCTTGCGGGGCTGCTCATAACGGTGCTTGCGGAGAGCAGGCAGAGGCGCAGGCTCAGAACAGCCTCTCTGCCAGCTCGCGAAGACCCGCGTGCTCGGGAAGAGCAAGAGTAGGGTCTGCGGCAAGTATCCCGTCGGCAGAGGACTGTGCCAGCCGCAGCAGCTCGGTGTCGGAGGACATATCTGCGATCTTCAGCCTGGGCAGGCCGTGCTGACGGTTCCCGAAGAAATCCCCGGGTCCGCGGAGCTTGAGATCTTCCTCGGAGATGCGGAAGCCGTCCGAGGTGCGGGAGAGGATCTTCAGCCGCTTGACGCTGTCCTCGGTGACGTTGTCGGTCACAAGAATGCAGCTGCTTTTGTACTGCCCGCGCCCGACCCGTCCGCGGAGCTGGTGCAGCTGCGACAGCCCGAAGCGGTCGGCATTCTCAATGAGTATCACCACCGCGTTCGGCACATCCACACCTACCTCCACAACGGTCGTCGAGACAAGCAGGTCGAGCTCATGCTCCTTGAAGCGGCGCATGACGCTGTCCTTGTCGGCGGCGGACATACGTCCGTGCAGCAGTCCCACGCGGTAGCCGCGGAAGTCCTGCCGTTCAAGGCGCTCGGCATACTCCTTCACGCTTTGCAGCTCAAGGTCGTTCTCCTCGATCATCGGGCAGACAATGTATGCCTGCCGCCCCTCGTCGAGCCTGCCGCGGATAAAGCCGAAGGCTCTCTCACGCAGCTTTCCCGTTACGGCATAGGTCTCTATCTTCTGTCTGCCTGCGGGCAGCTCGTCCAGCACCGAAAGGTCAAGGTCGCCGTAGAACATCATCGCAAGCGTGCGGGGTATCGGCGTGGCGGACATTACGAGCTTGTGGGGGTTCTCGCCCTTGGAGGCCAGCACATCGCGCTGCTCCACTCCGAAGCGGTGCTGCTCGTCGGTGATGACCAGCCCCAGCCGTGCGAACTCGGTAGTCTGCTGCACGAGCGCATGGGTGCCGACGATAACGCTGTACCCGCCGTTTTTGATCTTTTCCTTCAGCTCGGTCTTTTTCCTGGCTGTAAGCCCTCCCGTCAGGAGGGCTACTTTTATGCCGAGCGGCTCGAGAAATGAGGTCAGTGTCTCGTGATGCTGATGCGCAAGTATCTCGGTGGGAGCCATGAGCGCAGTCTGGTAGCCGTTGGCAGCCGCAAAGCAGGCTGCCCCCGCCGCCACAGCCGTCTTGCCCGAGCCGACATCGCCCTGTACGAGCCTGTTCATCGGCCAGCTGCGGCACATATCGTCGCATATCTCGGCTATTGCCTTTTTCTGGCAGGAGGTCAGCTCAAAGGGCAGCGACTCGTAATAGCTTGAAATATCCTTTTTTTCCATGCGGCAGCCCGTCGCCTTTCTGCCCTTCACCCGCAGCAGCCCCATGCCCAGCCGCAGCGTCAGCAGCTCCTCGAACACCAGTCTGCGCTTGGCTACCGAAAGGGCATGGCTGTCCCGCGGGAAGTGTATGTTCTCAAAGGCATAGTCCAGCGAGCAGAGCCCGCAGCTCTGCATCAGCGATTTGGGCAGCGGCTCGTAGATCATGCCGCCTATGCTGTCGAGCACACTGTGGATATTCTGCCTGATGATGTTCTGCGAGATGCCCTCGGTAAGTCGGTAGACGGGCTGTATCAGGTCGGGGCTGTCGGCGGGAAGTATGAGCGGTGAGCTGATCTCGCGCCTTACAACACTGCCGCTGAGCTTGCCGTAGAGGATATACTCCCGTCCCTCGCACAGCGAGCGGAACTGATACTCGGCATTGTATATGATGAGCGTAAGGTCGTCGCTGCCGTCGGTCATGACCGCCTTGAACACGGTAAGCCCCCTGCGGATGAACGCGGGGGCAAGCTTGCGCACGAGCCGCGCCTTTACCGCGCACGGCTCGTCGGTCGGTGCCTGTGCGATCGGCACATTGACGGAGTAATCTATATAGTCCCTCGGGAAGTGGCAGAGCAGATCGTAGGCGGTGGTGATACCGAGCCGTTCGTATGCCTCTGCTTTTTTCGGCCCTACTCCCTTGACGTAGGTTATGGGCTTTTCAAGTGCCTGTATCAAGCCGTGATCTCCTTTCCTGCAAGGTCTCAGCCCGCTGCATCGAGCAGCCCGCTGAGCCCCTTTTCTTCATAGATGCGTTTGTAGTATTCAAGCTCGCGGCTGATTATCCCGTCGATCACCCGCATACCGAGCAGCTCAACGGGAGCGTTGTCGTCGGTAAGTCTGCGGCCGCCGTCCCGATAATGCACCAGCGATGAGGATACGTCGGTAAGCAGCGAGCGCAGCTCCTCGTCCCCGACAGTGCCGATATTCTGCGTGAGCCTTTTTATCATATCGGGGTCGTTGGAGGCGAACAGCTCGCGGTTGGTCGAGCCTGCAACGTCCGCAGTCCACACCTCCGAAAAGACCGATGAAATGGTATCGGCAAGGTAGGCATTGATGCCGTCCTCACTGTCGGAGCGCATATTCATATTGACGACCATCACTCCGCCTTCGTTGAGGCTGTCCCGCACAAGCGTGAAAAACTCCTTCGAGGACATCTGGAACGGTATCGTTATATCCTGATAGGCATCGACCATTATAACGTCGTAGCCCGTGCGTATGCTGTCCCTGCCTGCCTCGCGCTCGGCTCTCATGGCATTGAGATATGCCCGCCCGTCATAGGTGACCACGTTCATATCCTCGTCCATCTCGAAATACTCGTGTGCAAGGTCGGTTATCCTGTCGTCTATCTCAACTCCGTCCATGACCATTTCGGGGAAGTAGCGGCTGCACTGCTTGGCATAGGTGCCCGTTCCCATTCCGAGCACCAGCAGCGATGACTTGTCACCCGCCGCAGACATCAGCGGTGCCGCCATCGCGGTATCATAGTAAAGGTAGGACAGTCCGCCGTTTTTCATATACACCGACTGCACCCCGAAGAGAACGTTCGTCGAGAGCGAGGTCTTGCGCTCGTCGTCCTTGACCTGCAAATAGTTGTATACGCTCTCGCCCTCATATGCAAGTGTCTTCTCCCAGAAGGCAAAGCCGATCGTCGTCCCCGCTATGCAGAAGCCGATGAACAGCACCGTGCATACTGCCGTTCTCACCTTGCACCGCCCGCAGGAGATGAAGTAGACTATCCCGAGCAGGAGCAGCACGCCCGAGAAGATCAGGAACGTCACAGCAGTGCCGACTGCGGGTATCGTGATAAAGGTCGGCGCGAAGGTGCCGATGATGCTGCCGACGGTATTGAATGCCCCGAGCGTGCCGACTGTCCTGCCGTTGTCGTCAAGGCTGTCGGTGGTGTACTTGACGAGCGAGGGCGTGACGGTGCCGAGCAGGAACAGCGGGAACACGAAGATGACCATGCAGGCAAGAAATGCCGCCCAGATCAGGAAATTCGTGCTCACGGTCACGATCAGCAGCCCCGTCACTCCGACGATGATGAACTTGCCGACAAAGGGTATCGCGGCTATCCATACGGCAGAGAGAAGTATCCGTTTATACAGCTTGTCGGGATCGGGAGACTTGTCTGCACTGCGCCCTCCGAAGTAGTTCCCGAGTGCCATTGCTATCATGATCGTGCCGATGATTATGGTCCAGACGATCTGCGAGGAGCTGAAATACGGTGCCAGCAGTCTGCTTGCACCCAGCTCCACCGCCATTACCGACATACCCGAGAAGAACTCGGTCAGATAGAGATACCATTTTTGCCGAAGGATCGGTGCTTTCGGCTTTTCCGATATATTTTCCATATTTTACTTTTCCTTTCATTTCAGAACGATATACATATCTATTATACCACTTTTATATTAAAAAGTAAACACCTTGACTTATTTAAGATATTATGTTAATATTAAATAAGACAGCTTGTCACTGACCGCGGAGCTGTGCATGGATAAGCGCAGTGACGGGTCATATGATCTCTACTTGGGAGGTATACTAAGAAAATGAAAAACTGTACTCTTATCATTATGGCAGCAGGTCTTGGCAGCCGTTACGGCGGCGGGATAAAGCAGCTTGAGCAGGTCGGCCCCGACGGGGAGATCATAATGGATTATTCGGTCTGCGATGCGGTGAAGGCGGGCTTTGACAAGGTGGTGTTCATAATCCGCCGCGATATAGAAAAGGAGTTCCGCGAGCGTATCGGCGACCGTATCTCAAAGCACGTCAATGTGCAGTATGTGTTCCAGGAGACGGACGATATCCCCGAGGAACACAAGAAGATAAAGCGCACCAAGCCCTGGGGCACCTGCCATGCGGTGCTGTGCGCGAGGGAAGCGGTACACGAGCCGTTTGCTGTGATAAATGCCGATGATTATTACGGCAGGCAGGCCTACGAGCAGCTTTACGGCTACCTGACCTCCGAGCGTCCCGATACGGGAAAGCTCGACCTGTGCATGGCGGGATTCATACTGAAAAACACCCTCTCCGAGAACGGCTCGGTCACGAGGGGAGTGTGCCGCACAGACGGTAACAACAGGCTTATCGGCATAACCGAGACCTATAATATCAGGCGCGAGGGCGGCAGGGTGCTCAGCGGCAAGGAAGAGACCGCAGAGCTCGACGAGAACAGCTATGTTTCAATGAATATGTGGGGCTGCCCGCCCGAGTTCATGGATACGCTTGCCGAGAAGTTCGAGCAGTTCCTCTGCGAGAACGACGAGAGCGAGACAGCGGAATCGCTGCTGCCGATAATGATCGACGGACTGCTGAAAAACGGTGAAGCCGAGTGTACGCTGCTCGAAAGCCGCGACCGCTGGTTCGGAGTGACCTACAAGGAGGACAAGCAGGCAGTAGCCGAGTCTATAGCCGCGCTGATAAAGGACGGAGTTTATCCCGAGAAGCTTTGGAAATAATGCAGATGTGTCCAACATATACCGCTCATGCCTGTAGAAAAGGTATGAGCGGTTTTTATTCGCAATAAACAGTGTTGAGGGCGGAATTATTAAAAAACTGTAAATACCTCGCCCGCGTTGTTGACTTTTCGGGTGCAGTGTGCTATAATCCAAAAATGATAGTTACTGTCAAATTTGAAAGCGATGGTGTAAATGGCTAAGTATAAAACAGCCGCACATGAGCGTATGATGCGGTTCCTTGAAAAGAACAGCTCAAGGGCGATGACGGTATCGGAGATAGTGAACGAGATGCGCAGCGACCCCGAATGCCCCAAGGCTCCCTCGGAAAGCACTGCCTACAGGATAATAAAGGAGCTTGTGGCAGAGGGTCTCGTAAAAAGGACGGTCAACGGAATAGGCAGAGAGTTCGTCTATCAGCTGACGGGCGGCAAGGCGTGTGCCGACCATCTGCATATGAAATGCAGTGTCTGCGGCGAGCTGCTGCATATGCAGCACGAAAGCTCCGAAAAGCTTGCGGAATGCCTGCTGGAGGACGAGGGCTTCACGCTGGATACAAGTATGGTGCTGACGGGCGTGTGCGGCAAGTGCAGGGTCGGCAAGGAATGAAAACAACAAGAGAGATGATCCCGATGATAAACAGAAGCATAAAGATCTTTAAAACGATGCTTGCCGCGGCGGTATGCGCAGCGGCAGCACTTTGCGCGGCAGGCTGCGGAAGCACCGACAGCAGTGCCCTTGCGGGAGACGGCAGCAGGATACAGGTCGTGTGTACCACCTTCCCCGCCTACGACTGGGTGCGTGAGCTCACTCGCGGCAGGGAGGACGGCTTTGAGGTGACCTATCTGCTCGAGCAGGGAACGGATATGCATTCCTTCCAGCCGACGGCGGAGGATATACTGAGGATATCGCAGTGCGATCTGTTCGTATACGTCGGCGGTGAATCGGATAAATGGGCAGAGGACGCGATAAAAGGTGCGACAAACAAGGAGATGAAAGCGTTCAGTCTGCTCGGAGAGCTCGGCAGCTCTGCAAAGACCGAGGAGGTCAAGGAGGGTATGCAGGCGGAGCATGAGGAGGAAACTGAGCATGACGATGCCCCCGAGTACGACGAGCACGTCTGGCTCTCGGTGAAAAATGCCAAGACGCTCTGCGAAAAGCTCTCGGCCGAGCTTCAGACGATAGATGCGGACAATAAGGAGACCTATGCCGCCGACCTCAGCGCATACCTCGAAAAGCTCACGGCGCTCGACAGTGATATAAGGGCTCTGGCGGACAGGGCAAAGAACAAGACGCTGATTTTCGGCGACCGTTTCCCGTTCAGATATTTTACCGACGACTACGGCTTTGACTACTATGCCGCATTCGCAGGCTGCTCGGCGGAAACAGAGGCAAGCTTCGAGACGGTGACCTTTCTTGCTGCGAAGATAGACGAGCTTGGCGCAAAGACGGTCTATACGATAGAGAACAGCGATCAGAGGATCGCTCAGGCTGTGATCGACAGCAGCAAGGCAAAGGACGCGAAAACGGCGGTGCTCGACTCAATACAGTCGGTCAGTGCCGACAGGATCGCGGCGGGCGAGACGTATCTTTCGATCATGCAGAAAAACCTTGATACCCTGAAGGAGACGGTGGAGTAAATTGGCAGAGCAGTTGATATGCAGGAACGTTACCCTCGGCTATGAGGGGATACCCGTTACGGAGGGGCTGGATTTTACCGTTTCGAGCGGCGATTATCTTTGCATACTCGGCGAGAACGGCTCGGGCAAGAGCACGCTCGTCAAGGCGCTGCTGGGGCTTATACCCGCAATGTCGGGCGAGATAATCAGGAGCGGAGAGATCGCGGGCGGAGTCGGCTACCTGCCGCAGCAGACGGTGGTGCAGAGGGATTTTCCCGCCTCGGTAAGAGAGATAGTCCGCTCGGGCTGCATCAGAAAGGCGGGACTGCGGCCCTTCTATAACAGAGAGGAAAAGGCTCTTGCAGAGGAAAACATGGCAAGGCTCGGTATCTCAGAGCTTGCGGGGCGCTGCTACAGGGAGCTTTCGGGCGGCCAGCAGCAGCGGGTGCTGCTCGCAAGAGCGCTGTGCGCCACGGGGCACATACTGCTGCTCGACGAGCCCGTGACGGGGCTCGACCCGAAGGCGCAGGCAGATCTCTATGAGCTGATAGCACAGCTCAACCGCAGCGGTGTTACGATGATAATGGTATCTCACGATGTCTCGGCTGTAAGGTATGCCTCGCATATACTCCACATCGGCAGCCGCGAGCAGCTGTTTTTCGGGACAAGGCAGGATTATCTTGCAAGCAGGCTCGGGCAGAGCTTTCTGATAACCGAGACAGGCGATGCGGGCGGGGACGAAGCTGATGCTGAGATCGAACAGCCCGAGCCCGAATGCAGCGGCGTGTCGGCGAAGGCTGCTGCCGCAGCTGCCGCAGGCGCAGGTCTGTTAGCCGTCGGAACGGGTGCGGCGATATATAAATATGTAAAACGAGGTGAGCAGAGTGATAGATAAGCTGATGTATTATTTCAGCTTCCCGCTGGTGAGGTATGCACTGATCGTCGGGCTGCTGATCGCACTTTGCTCCTCGCTGCTCGGCGTTACGCTGGTGCTCAAGCGGTTCTCGTTCATCGGTGACGGGCTCTCACACGTTGCGTTCGGCGCAATGTCGGTGGCAACGGTGGTGGATGTTACCGTCAAGCAGGTGGCATCGGGGGATAATCCCGTCGCGCGGGGCCTGACGAAGATCATCGAGAACACGAACAGCATGGTGATAGTGCTGCCGATCACGCTCATTGCGGCGATACTGCTGCTGCGGACGGGGCAGAACACCAAGATCAAGGGCGACGCGGCACTGGCTATGATCTCGGTGGGCTCGCTGGCAGTCGGGTATATGCTCATAAATATGTTCTCGGCCTCGGCAAATGTGTCGGGCGATGTGTGCAGCACACTGTTCGGCTCCACCTCGATACTCACGCTGACGATAGGCGAGGTCTGGCTCTCGGTCGCACTGGCGGCGGTGGTCATCGCGGTGTTCCTGATCTTCTACAAGCAGATCTTCGCCGTGACCTTTGATGAGAGCTTTGCACAGGCGACGGGTGTAAGGGCGAACGGCTATAATCTGCTGGTGGCTGTCATCACGGCGCTCATCGTGGTGCTGGCGATGAACCTTGTGGGCTCGCTGCTGATCTCGGCGCTGATAATCTTCCCCGCGCTCTCTGCGATGCGGCTCTTCAAGAGCTTCCGCGGAGTTATAATCTGCTCGGCGGTGATCTCGGTGATATGCGCGGGAACGGGACTTATCGCCTCGATACTGTTTTCAACACCTGTCGGCTCGACTATCGTGACGGCTGACATGGCTGCATTTTTCATATTCACGATAATTGCGAAGATCCTTAAAAGGAGCTGACAGAGAAATGAAAAGAACTATCCTGACAACGGCAGCCGTGGCAGCAGCACTTATGCTTACAGCCTGCGGCAGCACATCGACAGTGGACAGCATCATAGCGGGACAGAGCGAC
>CAMOFU010000034.1 GCA_946613705.1 uncultured Clostridia bacterium | reverse complement strand
AAACATCGATATGCATAAAGTTGATGCCGCAGGGCGTGAGGTCGATGATCGCATATCCCGGGGGCAGCCCGTCCTTCGGTTGGAAGGCGCTCCCCGGGTTCAGGATATGGAAGCCCTTGGAGTATTTGTAGTATCGGCAGTGCGTGTGACCGTACAGTATCACCTGAGCGCTGTCCTCTCTTGCACGCGCAACAAGCGCTTCATGCGATTCACGGACATTGTAATGATGCCCGTGGGTCATAAAGATCTTGGTGTTGAAAAGCTCTATCGTAAGTGACGAGGGTGTATCGCAGCTGTCGCAGTTGCCCGCGACGCAGTGGAATCTCTTCTCGGGGTAGATATTCATGATATGCTCGATCTCCTCCATGCCGTCACCCAGGAAGATGAAATGGTCACAGAGAGGATTGGACTTCACTATCGTATCGGCAGCCATGAAGCTTCCGTGTGTGTCGGAAAAAACAACTATCCTCATAAAGGCAGCTCCTCTATCAGATTACTATTTATAATTATAACAGCATCTGCGGAAAATACAACAGTATTTTAAAAGAATGTTGCTTAATCTTTATGAGACTTTTATAAAATTTTCTGTTATATAGTTCAAAATTTGAAAAATTGAACAAAGCCCTTGCAATCATCGGGGAACTGTGTTATAATTATAAGGTATCAGTATCTGCGGAGCTTGTAAGAGGGGAGGGCGGAGGATATGGATAATAACAGCAGCAATGAGAATGAACACAAAATGAAAAAATATGCGATCTACAGGTCGGAGACGGGCTTTTATTATTACGAATATCACGACACCCTCGAATCCCTGAAGGGCACGATGTTTGACGGGATAGTTACCGAAGACAGGCTGCCTGTTGTGTTTGACGGCAGGGGCGGGTTCTATCATTTCACCGAAGATGATTATATGTTCGATCATCTTACGGAATGCGAGGGCGAGCCGCTCACGCTTGAACAGATGTATTTCAAGAATGATGATAATTTCAAGCTCGGCTGGATGTCTCCCGACGGGGACACCTATTCATGTGATTACACAAGCCATACCAAGTGCGCCGTGATGCTGTGCAATAAGTTTTTTCCGAAGGCGAAGCTGCCCGAGCGTACACTGGGCAAGGCGGGCTGGCTGAAAATAATCGATTCGTGGGACGGCACGCAGAGAGAGCACGGTCAGTTCGTTTACTCGCTTACGGGCAGGATAACCAAGCGTCAGGCCGACAGGCTGTTCGATCTGGGGCTGTATAACAACGAAGAGGTAAAGAAGCTTATCGCTGACTGTGAGGATGTCTGGTGATACGGCAGGTTGTGTAAAGGAGTAGTCGGGGCATGGGAACAAGAGTTGCTGTGATAGCGATAATCGTTGAGAACGAGGCATCTGTCGAGAACGTGAACGCGATACTGCACGAGTACAAGAACGGCATAATCGGCAGAATGGGGATACCCTACCGTGAAAAGGGCATAAATGTTATCAGCATCGCGGTCGATGCTGCGCAGGACGATATCAATTCCATGGCAGGCAGGATCGGCAGGCTGGACGGAGTATCTGCCAAGACCGTCTATTCCAATATCTGATTAATATTTTCCGAGGCACGCGCCTTCCTGACGCTGAAATGATTATTGAGGCGAAAGTAAGACTGACTTGAGACTATACGGGGTCGGACTCTTGCTTTTTGCAGAGTCCGATTTTTTGTACAGAAAGGGTGATATATGTGGGACTGGATTCAACTCCCTCCTCCGAGAGGCTGCATATCGGCTTCTTCGGTCGGAGAAATGCGGGCAAATCAAGCCTTGTCAATGCTGTGACGGGGCAGGAGCTCGCGGTGGTATCGGACGTTGCGGGCACGACGACCGACCCTGTAACAAAGGCTATGGAGCTGCTGCCGCTCGGCCCCGTCGTTATCATAGATACCCCCGGCTTTGACGATGAGGGCAGGCTTGGAGAGCTGCGGGTAAAAAAGACCTCGCAGGTGCTCAACCGTGTGGATATAGCCGTGCTGGTAACGGACATCACGGTGCCGCTCGGCGGCTGCGAACGTGAGCTGATCGGGCTGTTCGAGCAGAAGAAGATCCCGTATATCATTGCGGGCAACAAGTGCGATCTTGCCCCTGCCGCCCCCGACGGCGAGCGCTTTGCGGTGAGCGCAAGAGAGAAGCTGAATATCCATGAGCTGCGCGAAAGGATCGCCTCGCTCACTAAGGTGAAAGATCAGACGCTGAAGCTTGTAGGTGATATCGTAAAGGCGGGGGAGCTTGCGCTGCTGGTGGTCCCGATAGACAAGGCAGCCCCTAAGGGCAGGCTGATACTCCCGCAGCAGATGGTCATACGGGATATACTCGAGGCGGGTGCCTGCGCTGCGGTCGTGCGTGAGACAGAGCTTGCCGATACGATGGAACGGCTCGTGAGCAGACCGAGCGTCGTGATAACCGACAGTCAGGTGTTCGGCTTTGTCAGCAGGACGCTGCCCGAGGATATCAGGCTCACCTCATTCTCGATCATCATGGCGAGGTACAAGGGCTTTCTTGAAACGTCCGTCAGGGGCGCTGCCGAGATAGCAAGGCTCAGGGACGGCGACACCGTGCTGATCTCCGAGGGCTGCACACACCACCGCCAGTGCGGTGATATCGGGAGCGTGAAGCTGCCCGCTCTGCTGAAAAAGACGACGGGCAGAGAGCTGAATATCGAGCTTACATCGGGCAGGGAGTTCCCCGAGCAGCTTGAAAGGTATGCCCTTGTGATACACTGCGGAGCCTGTATGCTCACCGAGCGCGAGATGCTTTACCGTATGCGAACGGCACAGGATCAGGGGATACCGTTCACTAACTACGGCGTAGCACTCGCCCATATGAACGGGATACTGAGGCGGAGCCTTGAGGTGTTCCCCGAGACGCTGGCACTTCTTGATGACCGATGACCAAAGACCAAAGACCAAACACCAAAGACCGAGGATAATTCTATGAAAAAGAAAGAGAAAGAAAACACAAGAGTAAAGCAGCTTATAGACAAGCTTGAAAAGGACAGGGCGCTTTCAAAGGCGGAGTGGACAGAGGTGTTCGGCTCGTGGGATGAGAGCGACAGGTCATATGCCGCCGAAAAGGCAAGAGGAATAAGCCGCGCGGTGTTCGGCAATAAAATATATATCAGAGGCATAGTGGAGTTCTCGAATGTCTGTAGGAACGACTGCCTTTACTGCGGGATAAGGCGGTCGAACACCAATGCTCAGCGCTACCGTCTGACAGATGATGAGATACTCGAATGCTGCGATGAGGGCTACGGTATGGACTTCCGAACCTTTGTCTTGCAGAGCGGCGAGGACTATGCCGCCTATCCGCCCGAGCGTATGGCGGGGCTCGTGCGCAGGATAAAGCAGGCTCACCCCGACTGTGCGGTGACGCTGTCTCTGGGGGAGCTTGAAAGAGATGCGCTGGCGCTGCTGAGAGAGGCGGGTGCCGACAGGTATCTGCTGCGGCACGAGACAGCCAACGAGGAGCATTACCGCAGGCTCCACCCCGCAGAGATGTCCTTCTCGCACAGAATGGAATGCCTGCGCACGCTGAAGGAGCTGGGATACCAGACGGGCGCGGGGATAATGGTCGGCTCGCCGTATCAGACCGAAGAATGCCTTGCGGACGATATGGTCTTTCTGGGAAGCTTTGAGCCCCACATGATCGGCATAGGTCCGTTCCTGCCGCACAAGGATACTCCGTTCCGGGATTTCCCGAAGGGCAGCTGCGAGCTGACACTGTTCATTCTCTCGCTGTGCAGGATAATGCTGCCGAGCGTGCTGCTGCCTGCGACCACCGCCCTCGGCACTATCCGCCCCGACGGCAGGGAGCAGGGAGTGCTTGCGGGAGCGAACGTTATAATGCCCAACCTGTCGCCCGCCGCTGTGAGGAAGAAGTATATGCTTTACGACGGCAAGATCTGCACCGAGGACAGCTCGGACGAATGCCGCTTCTGCATACAGGGCAGAATGAAGCGGATAGGCTACGAGATCGAAATATCGAGAGGAGATCATATATGATAAAGCTGGCTATATACGGCAAGGGCGGGATAGGGAAATCGACAGTGTCCTGCAATGTTTCCTCGGCGCTGGCGGCAAAGGGGCTCACGGTCATGCAGATAGGCTGCGACCCGAAGGCCGATTCAACGGCGCTGCTGCACGGCGGCGAACGTATCCCGACGGTGCTCGAGCTGATAAGGGAAA
Organism: uncultured Clostridia bacterium; assembly: GCA_946613705.1. GTDB lineage: Bacteria > Bacillota > Clostridia > Oscillospirales > Ruminococcaceae > FB2012. Next base: position 9,415 of record CAMOFU010000034.1, on the reverse strand, counting down.
AGGGCAGGCAGCTTTCGCTCGGCGATGTGGTGTACAGGAGCAGCGGCGGAGTGCTCTGTGTTGAAGCGGGCGGTCCGATACCGGGGCTCGGCTGCGCGGGACGGGGGATAATCAACGCGCTCGAAAACCTTGAAAAGCTCGGGGCTTACGATGTGTTCAAGCCCGATGTTATAATCTACGATGTGCTGGGCGACGTGGTGTGCGGAGGGTTTTCGATGCCGATGAGAAAGGGCTATGCGGATAAGGTGTTCGTGGTCGCCTCGGGAGAGAAGATGGCGCGTTATGCGGCGGCAAATATCTGCATGGCGGTCGAGAACTTCCGCAGCCGCGGTTATTCCTCGCTCGGCGGAGTGATACTGAACAGGCGCAATGTCGAGAACGAGGACGAGTCGGTCGCGGAGCTGGCGAGGGATTTTGATACCGAGGTCGTGGGCGCGATAGACCGCTGCATAGAGATATCAAATGCCGACGATGCGGGCGAGGCGATAGTCGTGACCGCCCCCGAGAGCAAGCCCGCGCAGCAGTTCAGGGCTGTGGCGGAGCGTATCCTCGAGATCTGCGGAGGGACGGAAAATGCTTAAAGCGATAGAGAGCGTAAAATACGAAAAGCCGCCCTGCATACTCCTGCGCGATGCGGACAGGCGGGAGCTTTTCAGGAGCGGGCTTGAATACAACGCCCCCGCAAGGGGAGTGTGGAACATCGTGCATATGGGGCTGCTCGTGCCCGAGGGACATCAGGTGTATGTCTGTGCGCAGGGCTGTCTGCGGGGCGTAGCGCTGACCGTTGCCGAGACCGATGATATGGAAAGGCTCAGCTGGGTGTCGCTGCTCGAGGAGGATATGTTCGACGGCACGCTCGAGAGCGACGTTGTTGACGGCGTGGCGGAGGTCATAGAGAAGCTGCCGTACCGTCCGAGGTGCGTGCTGATATTTTTGAGCTGTATGCATCTGTTCGCGGGAGCGGATTATGAGGTGATACTCGATCAGCTGCGGGAGCAGTTCCCCGATATCGACTTCGTTGACTGCTACATGACCCCGACGATGCGCGAGACCTTTTCACCCGTTGTGTGGCTGACCAAGAGGATGTATTCGCTGATAAAGCCGCTGCCGCTCAACAAAAGATCGGTGAGCATCATCGGCTGCGACAGGGCGACCGACCCCGACAGCGAGCTCGTGCGCATCATCAGAGAGGGCGGCTTCACTCTGCGGGACATAAGCCTGTGCGGGAGCTACGACGAGTTCATGCAGCTCGGAGAGAGCGCACTGAACATAAGCTATCTGCCGACGGCGCTCGCGGGCTCACAGGAGCTGTCGGAGAGGACGGGTGCGCAGGCACTGCATCTGCCGAATGCCTTCGACTTTGAGGTGCTGTCGGATAACATCGTCAGGCTTTGCGAGGCACTCGGAGTCGGGCTCCCCGATGTGAACGGATACCGCAGCAGGGCAGAGCGGGCGCTCGAACACGCGAAGGAAACTGTAGGCGATATGCCCGTGGCTATCGACTACACCGCGGTAACAAGGCCGTTCGAGCTGGCACTGCTGCTCGGCAGATACGGCTTCAATGTGAAGTATCTGATCGCCGACAGCGTCGGTGAGGACGCAGCTGCCTTTGAGGCTCTGCGCGGTGAGTTTCCCGATACGGAGCTGTATTCCTCGGTGAATGTGAATATGTTCGATGCGGCAGACGAACAAAACGAGCCTGTGCTGGCGATAGGACAGAAGGCGGCATGGTTCTTCTCGACCGATAACTTTGTTGATATAGTTTCAAACGGCGGGCTCTACGGTTTCGAGGGCATCGCAAAGCTCTGCGGGCTGATAGAGGAGGCATACCGCAGCAGGAAGGACAGGCGCACGGTCATTCAGCAGAAGGGCTGGGGCTGCAGCTGCAATGCACAGATATAGGAGGGGCTTATGAAAAATGTAAGCAGGATACTGCCGATGTACACGGCGGACACCTCGGGAGTCTGTTCGGCACTCTACGAGTTCGGCGGCATGACCGTTATCCACGATGCCTCGGGCTGCAACTCGACCTACACGACGCATGACGAGCCGCGCTGGTATGACAGGCGCTCGATGATGTTCATTTCGGCGCTTACGGAAATGGACGCTATCATGGGCAATGACGAAAAGCTTGTTAATGACTGTGTTTCCGCCGCCCATGATCTTCACCCCGAGTTCATCGCACTCTGCGGCTCGCCGATGCCGATGATGACGGGGGTGGACTTTGCTGCGATCGCCGCCGAGATAAGAGGACAGACGGGTATCCCGACCTTCGGGCTGAACACCAACGGCACAGTCTCTTATATCAGCGGTGCGGCACAGGCATTTGAAGCGCTCGTAAGGGAGTATGCACACCCCGTTCCCAAGCGGGAGGGCACAGGCGTGAATATCCTCGGCATGACACCTCTCGACTTTCCGCTCGGCGCAGAGAGGTCTGTCAGACGCTGGCTCACGGAAAACGGCATGGAGCTTGTCTGCAATTTAGGCATGGGCTCGGTCCTTGATGACGTGAAGCAGATGACCTCGGCAAGGGTGAACCTTGTAGTCTCACAAACGGGAGCGGCGGCAGCGGAGTATCTGCGAAAGTATCTCGGTATGCCCTATGTTTTCGGAGTGCCGATCGGCAGGGGCTTTTCCGCGAAGCTTGCAGAGCAGCTGAGGGCGGCAGCCGAGCCTGCGGTCGGCGGCGCACTTGCGGACGGCCTGCTCTCGGAGAGCGATGCAGACACGCTTGTTATCGGCGAGGCGGTGTATTCGGCATCGGTCTGCGCGGCACTGTATGAGGATATGGGCATCCGCGCACACCTGCTCTGCCCGCTGCCGTGCGATGATAGATTTCTTGCCCACACGGGCGGCGAGCGGATATTCGCCGAGGAGGATATCGAGCGGTATGCTCTTGAAATGCACCCCCGCACCGTGATCGCAGACCCGCTCTACAGGTACATCGTACCCGAGGGGGCAAGGCACATCGGGCTGCCGCATCTTGCATTCTCGGGCAGGAGCTTTCAGCGCAGCATACCCGATCTTATCAATACAGATATCAAGGAGTATTTCAGATGATAAAGTTAGCTATATACGGCAAGGGCGGCATAGGCAAATCGACCTGCACCTCCAATCTTTCGGCTGCGCTTGCAAGGCTTGGAAAAAAGGTGATACAGATCGGCTGCGACCCGAAGGCGGATTCGACAGTCAATCTGCTGCACGGCGACCCTGTGATCCCCGTGATGGACTATATGCGCATACACGATGAGGAGCCCGACAGGATAGAGCAGATAACAAAGACGGGCTTCGGAGGTGTTGTCTGTATAGAGACGGGCGGCCCCACCCCTGGGCTCGGCTGCGCGGGACGCGGCATCATCACAACGTTCAGCCTCCTCGAGCAGCTCGAGCTGTTTGAGAGGATAAAGCCCGATGCCGTGCTTTACGATGTGCTGGGCGACGTTGTGTGCGGCGGATTTGCCGCGCCGATAAGAGAGGGCTATGCCGAGAAGGTGCTGATAGTGACCTCGGGCGAGAAAATGGCGCTCTATGCCGCAGGCAACATCAACAGCGCGGTGAAGAACTTCGAGGACCGCAGCTATGCCAAGGTGCGCGGCATCATAATGAACCGCCGAAACGTTGAGAACGAAGAGGAAAAGGTGCGTGCCTTTGCTGACGGTGCAGGGCTGGAGATAACCGCCGATATCCCGCGTTCGGAAGAGATAATCAGATATGAGGACATGGGAATGACCTGCGTTGAGGGCGACCCCGCGTGCGAGACCTCAAAGCGCTTCATGCAGCTGGCGCAGCTTCTTATTGATGAGGATAACAACGATGACTGATGCATTTTACATTACAGCGGCTGAGCTTGCTGCCCGCAGCGCGGACGATCTGCCCGAGGAGCTGAACTCGGCAAGGCACATGATCTATTCCTCGCCCGCAACGCTGGACTTCAATTCCCCGGGTGCAAAGGGCTTCGGGGTGAAGCGTGCGGGGCTTGTGATACCCGATTCGGTCATGCTGCTGATCGCCCCGGGGTGCTGCGGCAGGAACACGCAGCTGCTCAATGAGCTGGGCTACAGCGACAGGTTCTTTTATCTGATGCTCGATGATACCGACATCGTAACGGGCAGATACATCAGCAAGATACCGCAGGCCTGTGAGGAGCTGCTCGGGGAGCTTGATAAGAAGCCCTCTGTGATAATGCTGTGCGTTACCTGTGTTGATGCGCTGCTCGGTACAGATATGGAGAGAGTGTGCCGCGCCTGTTACGACCGCACGGGTGTAAAGGCTGCGCCCGCGTATATGTATGCGCTGACGAGAGAAAAGCGTCTGCCGCCGATGGGACTGGTTCGCAAGTCGGTCTACTCGCTGCTCGATAAGCAGAAGAGGTATCCAAACGTCTGCGATCTGCTCGGATTCTTCTCGGCACTGGACGACGGCTGCGAGATATACCCGCTGCTGCGGTCTGCGGGAATAAAGCAGATCGGTGAGATCGGCAGATGCACCACCTTTGAGGAATACATGGATCTGTCGAAGGCGAATTTCAGCATCGTGCTCAACTCGGAGGCGAGAGCCGCAGCGCAGGATATGCAGGAGCGGCTGGGGATACCTTTCATCGAGCTGACGAGAATGTACAGGCTCGACAAGATCGCCAATCAGTATCGTCTGCTCGGGCAGGCTATCGGAGCGGAGCTTGACGATTCTCGGTACCGCGCCGAAGCGGAAAGGACAGTCGCGGATTTCAGGAGCAGGCACGGCGCACTCACCTTTGCGGTGGGCGAGAGCCTTAATGCAGACAGCTTTGAGCTTTCACTGGCGCTGTGCGAGTACGGATTCAGGGTGGCGGAGATCTACGGAACGGTGGGCGAGCGCAACTTTGTGTTCGTGAAGAAGCTCGCGCAGCTCTCACCCGAGACAAGGATATATTCAAACCTTTCGCCTACGATGATGAATTATCAGCCGTCGCCCGAGGTCGATGCAGTGATCGGAGCCGATGCCTGCTACTATCACGGAGACAAGGCGGGGCTTGGATTCAACGGCGAGGCACAGCCCTTCGGCTACCGCGGGGTAGAGATGCTTTTTGCGGGGCTTGACAGAGCGATAGACGAGAGGGGGAGCGGAAAATGAAGAAGCTTTTGAAGCACATCTCTCCGCTTGCTCCCGACGATTCGGGTGCCTGCTCGGTGCTGTATGAGCTGGGCGGGATAACCGTCATCTGCGATGCGGGCGGCTGCGCGGGAAACGTCTGCGGCTTTGACGAGCCGAGGTGGTTCACGAAGCGTTCGGCGCTGTTTTCGGCCGGGCTGAGAGACATGGACGCTATACTCGGGCGTGACGAGCTGCTCGTAAAGAAGCTTGCGAAGATCACCGAGCAGGTGGACGCGCGGTTCACTTCGATAGTCGGCACACCCGTACCTGCTGTGATCGCCACCGACATGAGGGCGCTCGAGCGCATGAGCGAGCGCAAGACAGGTCTGCCGTGCATAGCACTGAACACCGACGGGACGCGCCTTTACGACCACGGTGAGGAAATGGCATATTATCGGGTGTTTGAGCGGTTCGCCGTAAGCAAGCTGCCTGTCAGGAGCGGCAGGGTAGGTGTGATCGGCGCAACTCCGCTCAACACGGGTGAGACCGAGAGCGGCAGGATAATAAGCGGGCTCGGGTACGGCAGCGATGAGGCGGTCTGCTTCGGGCTGGATTCGGGGCTCGAAGCGATAGAGCGGGCGAGCGAGTGCGAACGGCTTGTCGTGATATCTCCCTCGGGCATAAAGGCTGCGAGGCTTCTGTCGGAGCGCTTCGGAACACCGTATGAGGTGCGCTATCCGATCGGGCTGTTCGGCAGTGACATCATCAGCGGTATAAGCGGCAGGAGAGTGCTGGTGATACATCAGCAGGCTGCCGCGAATGAGCTGAGGAAGGCACTGGAGGAGAACGGCAATGAGGTCACCTGCGCGAGCTGGTTCGGAATGATCGGCAGCCTGACCCGCGAGGGCGATGTACACATCAAGGGAGAGGAAGATCTCGCCGAGCTGATCGGACATGGCTTTGATGCGGTGATCGCCGATACGTTTTTCAGGCGCGCAGCGGGCAGCTTCGCGGGAGAATGGATAGATCTGCCGCATTTTGCAGTGAGCGGCAGGCTGAACAGGCAGGACTGAGGCTGATATGATAACTGTAAATATACACGTTTACGGCATAGTGCAGGGAGTGGGCTTCAGGCCGTTCACTGCCGTTGCCGCAGAAAAGTACGGTATTCGCGGTACCGTTGCCAACAAGGGCTCCTATGTTGAGATCATAGCGCAGGGCAGCAGAGAGGCGATAGACCGTTTCGAGGACGAGGTGCGGCACCGTCCGCCCGACAGAGCCGTGATCCTCGGACTCGATGAGCTCGATATCAGGGAAGAGGTCGGAGCGTTTAGGGGGTTTGAGATCGTCGAGAGCGAGAAGGAGTACGGCGATATCTTTATCTCGCCCGATATCGCTACCTGTGACAGCTGCAAGCGCGAGCTGTTCGATAAGAACAACAGGCGCTATCTGCACCCGTTCATCAACTGCACTCAGTGCGGACCGAGACTGACGATACTTGAATCTATGCCCTATGACCGCGAGCGCACCAGCATGAAGGACTTTCCGATGTGCGGGGACTGTTTGGGCGAGTACTACTCGCCCGAAACGCGCCGCTTTGACGCTCAGCCCGTCTGCTGCAACAAATGCGGCCCCGAGGTGTATATAATAGGAGAGAACACCCGCGGCAGTGAGGCTGTGACCGAGGTGCGCAGACTGATAATGAGCGGCGGGATAGCGGCAGTAAAGGGGATAGGCGGCTTCCATCTCTGCTGTGATGCAAAGAACACCGAAGCAGTCGAGCGCCTGAGAAAGCTGAAGCACCGCCCGATGAAGCCGTTCGCAGTAATGATGCGGGATATGGATACAGTGCGGCGCGAGTGTTATATTGCAGAGGGACAGGAGGAGTACCTCACAGGCTGGCAGAAGCCGATAATGCTGCTGCAAAAAAAAGAACAGCAGTCGCTGAGCGGGAGGATAGCTCCCGACAATCTCACCGTAGGCGTGATGCTTCCGTATGCGCCTGTACAGATGCTGCTGTTCGATCTTCCCGACGGCGTGCAGATGACCGACTGCCTTGTCATGACCAGCGGCAATGCCCGCGGCGCACCGATCTGCCGCGACGATGAGAGCGCAGTCAGGGAGATAGGCTCCTTCTGCGATGTGATCCTCTCGCATAACAGGCGTATCCTTATCCGCGCAGATGACAGCGTCGTTGACTGGCTCGGCGGCAGACCCTATATGATACGCCGTTCGCGCGGCTTCGCACCGCTGCCGTTCATGCTCTCGGGAAGCAGGAGCGTTCAGGCGGTCGGCATCGGCGGAGAGCTCAAAAACAGCTTCTGTGCCGCAAGGAACGGTATGCTCTATCCGTCGCCCTATATCGGGGATATGGCCGATATCAGAACTGTGAAGGCTCTCGGCGAATCGCTCGACCGAATGCTCGATATGCTGGAGTGTGAGCCGCAGACAGTCGTCTGCGATAAGCACCCGCTGTATAATTCCGTCACCTTTGCAGAGGATCATGCCCGCAGGCACGGCATCCGGGCTGTCGGCATACAGCACCATTATGCGCATATCCTGTCTTGCATGGCAGAGAACGATCATGACGGCAGAGTCATCGGGGTAAGCTTTGACGGCACGGGCTACGGCGATGACGGTACGGTCTGGGGCGGTGAGCTGCTGCTCTCCGACTGGGCAGGGTATGAGCGTGCAGGCCATATCAGACCGTTCATTCAGGTGGGCGGAGACCTCTCTGCAAAGGAGGGCTGGCGCATCGCGGTGCTGCTTCTCAGAGACAGCCGAGATGACGCAGAACAGCTTTGCCGCAGTCTCGGGCTTTGCGATGAGAAGTCGTTCAAGCTGCTTTCCGCAATGGCGGATAAGGGGCTGAATGCCGTGAAGTCAACGAGCATGGGGCGCGTGTTCGATGCAGTCTCGGCAATACTCGGCATCAGAAGAGCTTCTACATTCGAGGGCGAGGCTTCTGCTGCACTGATGTATCATGCCGAGGTGTATGAGCAGACCCGCGGCGATATCGGGAACTATCTGCCCTGCATCGTCGGGGATACCGATGACGGCTGCCTGCTCGATACCACGTCGCTTGCCGCCGCAATAGCGGAAAGGTCCCTCGCAGGCACCGACAGGGGAGAGCTCGCTTACCTCTTCCATAAGTCGGTCATGCAGCTCATAGTTGAAGGCTGCAAAGCCGTCCGCCGCAGATACGGCACGGATACCGCTGCACTCAGCGGCGGGGTGTTCCAGAACCGACTGCTCACCCGCATGACTGTAAATGAACTTGAAGCAAACGGCTTCACTGTGCTTGTCCACAGCCTTGTCCCGCCCAACGACGGCGGCATCGCTCTCGGGCAGGCAGCATGGGCTGTTAAGAACAGCTCGGCAGCCGATGATAAACAGGACTGCCGAACAGATATGAAAGGAAGATAAATATGTGTGTTGGATTATCTGCAAGAGTCGTAAGTGTTAAGGACGATACCGCCCTGATCGACGCGGGCGGTGCCCGCAGAGAGATCAGCGCGGGCGTTATGGAGGATCTTGAACCGGGCGATTATGTTATGGTACACGCGGGTGTTGCCATAGCCAAGATCACCGAGTCCGATGAGGAAGAAGCATTAGATGTGATGGAGAATCTGATATGAACGAAAAAATGCAACAGGCCCGTGATATCATTACGGGCTACAGCGGCAGACCGCTGCGGATAATGGAGGTCTGCGGCACCCATACTCACGAGATATTCCGTCTGGGCATAAGAAAGCTCGTCCCCGGGAATATCGACATCATCTCGGGCCCGGGATGCCCCGTCTGCGTTACGGCGGTGGGGTTTATCGACGAGGCCTGCTGGCTGGCACTTGAAAAGGGCTGCACCGTCTGTACCTTCGGCGATCTCATAAAGGTCCCGGGAACGGAGATGAGCCTTGCGGGTGCGCGTGCGGGGGGCGCAAGGATACGTCCCGTGTATTCGCCGCTCGATGCGGTGGAGCTGGCAAAGGCTTCCCCCGAGGAGCAGGTGGTGTTCCTTGCCGTCGGCTTCGAGACGACCACGCCCTCGGCTTGCCTTGCTGTAAAGCAGGCGCGGGAGCTGGGACTTAAAAACTTCTCGATACTCACGGCCAACAAAACCATGCCCAATGCCTATAACGCTCTTGTCGGCAGCGCAGATGCGTTCCTCTATCCGGGTCATGTCAACGCGATCACGGGCAATGCCGCCTGCATAAAGCTCTGCGAGGAAAAGGGCGTTTCGGGAGTAGTGGCGGGCTTCACGGCAAGTGAGCTGGTGACTGCCCTCGCGGTTTGCATCAGGCTGCTCGAAAAGGGCGAGCCGTTCTTTCGCAACTGCTACCCGAGA
>CAMOFU010000033.1 GCA_946613705.1 uncultured Clostridia bacterium | reverse complement strand
AAGGCACTATGTGCTGCAAGGCACACAGCTCAAAAGCGGCAGGAGCTTTTTGAACTCCCGCCGCTTTAGTTTATCGTTAACTATTCACTTTTCCGATCGGACGATCTGTCAGCAGATGTCTCAGAGATTGAGATCAAAATCCGCAAGACCCTGCTCTATGTCGTTGTCATCATCGACGTCGTTGTCATCATCGACCGATACCGATCTTCCGCCATTTGCGATCTTGTTGAAAGCATCTTCGCCGATAACATCCTTGATATGAGCTGTAAAGCTATCGACCTTGCAGCTTTCCTTGAATGCTTTCAGACCTTCCTCGTCGAAGCTGTATATCGTTCCGTCGGGAACGGTAACATCGCTGGCATCGGTCTTTTCGCCTGTGACCTTCAGCGTTACAAGGCTGTCACCGTCGAGGTCAACATTCACGCTGAGATCGGTCTTGTCGTCACTGCCTGCCGAATCGACTGCAAGCGCACCCGTGTGTCCGCCGCCTGTGAACTCAGCCTTGAAGCTGCCTGTGAAGCCTGTCTCGGTCGATTTGAGATCCTTTGCGGTGATCGAGCCGTCATACGCCTCATCCGAGCCGTTGCTCATATGCATTGCCATCGAACCGTTTACGGTATCGTCATCATTGGTGAACGCGCCGTTGACAGTCATTTTCAGATCGCTGACATCGGCAGCAATGTCAAGAGCGAAGACCTCCTCACTGTCAATGGCGATCATCTTGATCGTGCCCTGCCCGTTGACATCAACGCTGAATCCTACTGTCTTTCCGTCGTAGGAATAGATATCCGCCGTGAAGAGCTTCTGAGTGAGCTTCTCTTCGGACGCGCTGTCGATACTCTTGGTAATGCTGTCGATAAGCTGATCGTACTTATCCTCGGTGATATCTAACTTTGCGAGCTGTTCCTTCAGGAGAGTGTCGCCCTTGGCCTTGTCAGCCACAGCGCGAACTATGTCAGCGACCGTCTTAACGGTGACATCAACGCTCTTTACCTCATACTCATAGCTGTTCCCGCCGATCTCGCCCGTTATGTTATCCTTGGGAGTCCCCTCGGGGATAGCGCCCTTTGCAACGTCGATATACTCTTCGATATCCTTCGTGATAGCTTCAAGGTCGAGGCTCTTGAGCGTTTCTTGAAGCTTGCTGAAATCGAGATCGGGCATAGCCTGCTGAGCGGCTGCCATAGTAGTGATCCCCGCACCGATGCCCGAACCGATGTTGGGAGATATCGTCCGCAGTCTGCTGCCGAGGCCGCTTTCCTCTACCAGCTTCTGTATATCGTTTGCCGAGAGGCTGATATAAGCATCGTTCAGCTCGGGGCATTTCAGATACGCTGTGTCGGTCTCGCTGTCATTGATAAGATAAACGGTAGCCAGCGACTTGCCGTTGTAGCTGAGGTCAAGGTCTGTCTCGCTCTTGCTGCCCTTGATCTTGGCATCGGTCTTCAAGGTGATCGGGGCGATCTCAAAGCCTGCCTTTTCGGAAAACAGCTTGCCGAACGACAGCTCGGCGGTGCAGCTGTAGCCTGTGTCAGCCTCGCCCTTGACAGCCTCCTCGATCTTTGCAGCGGTCGTATTTATCTTATCCGAGACTTTGGCAAGAACAGTGTTCTCCTTACCGTCGGTTTCGGACGAGCTCTTGGAGCTGTCTTTTTTATCCAGAACATACAGAACACCCGAGCCTGCAACGGTAACGGCGAGCACACCCGATAACACGGGGGTCAGAATATTTGTTTTTAACATTTACAGTCTCCTCCTTTACATATGTCAACAAAAGTTCATATACCTATACACCTATAATATATCACGTTTCGCCTTCAAAGTCAAGAGTAAAAAACTGCATACGGAAAATTTCACCAAACTGTCACCGTGCTGTTACTGCCTCACTCCGCCGATGCTTTTATACTCCGCGAGCCGCTCGTTCAGGAAGGCGATGGTCCTTTCAAGACCCTCGGGAGAGAACTCCTCGTTCATGTCGATCACATAATCCTCGGGACTGACGAGGTCGAAGCAGTCCATGCCGTACCAGACTACGGTGCGAAGCACATTTTCCTCCTCCTCGCCCTTTTTGACCGTATCCTTGAAGATGCGGTAATTGAAGGTGCGGAACATACTGCCTGTCCAGATATTCTTTTCCTTCCAGAATGTAAAAGTAGGCAGATCAAGGTAACCGTGAAGCATTAATATTCCTCCGTTTCTTTTTCTTTATTTTTTTCTGTTTTTATTGTGCGTTTGCGGTCTGTAGGTTTATGTATACTTCCCCGTTTTCGTGAGATACTAATTTCAGAAAAACGGAGGTGTTGTCTATGAAAACGAAAAACGTACTGCCGCTGATAGCTGCTGCTCTGATGCTTGCGTCCTGCTCGCAGACAGATATAGTCTCGTCGGACGAGGGATCGCTGTTTGACGAGCGGGGCGGCGGCTGGCTCGCAGAGGAGATGAACAAGGCTGCCGATCATAAGACCGAGGCGGCTGCCGACTACAGCGGGCTTTCCACGGAAAAGCACGGCTACGGTCAGGGGGTGCAGCTCGATGCCGATAACCGTCCTGCGGGGGCGCTGGATTTCAATAATGTATACGGCAGATATGATGCCTCTGCGATCGGTGACAAGGACAGCAATATTATCCGCCTTACCTTCGATCAGGGCTATGAGAACGGCTATACCGCGAAGATACTCGACACGCTGAAGGAGCAGAACGTAAAGGCGACCTTCTTTGTGCTGGACGATTATGCCCGCCGCGAGCCCGAGCTGGTGCGCCGCATGATCGACGAGGGGCATATCGTCGGCAACCATTCGGTGACACATCGCTCGATGCCGACCCTTTCGGCAGAGGAATGCCGCAGCGAGATAATGGATCTGCACAAGTATATCAAGGACGAGTTCGGCTACGAGATGACCGAGTTCCGTCCGCCGATGGGAGAGTTCTCCGAGCTTTCGCTTGCCGTCACGAAGGACTGCGGCTACCGCACACTGCTCTGGAGCTATGCCTATGCCGACTGGGACGTGAATGACCAGCCCGATCCCGAAAAGGCACTCGGCAGGCTCACCGAGGCGCTGCACAACGGAGCTGTATATCTGCTGCACTCGGTGTCCTCGACAAATGCCGCGATACTCGGTGACTTCATCAAAAACGCCCGTGCCTCGGGCTACGACTTCGAGCCGCTCGCCTGATCGCTCAGAGCTTGGTGATCTTAGCGTATTTTGCCATGACCTTTTTGGTGCCGCGCTCGTCAAATGCAATTTCGAGCAGCGCATCGTTTGCCATGCTCGTGACCTTCAGCACCGTACCGTTGCCGAATATCTTATGATGTATCCTGTCGCCCGCGCTGAACGTTTCCGAGCTCTGTGCGGGCGCTCCCTCGCGGCGGCGCTCTATCTGCTGTTCGAGCGTGGTGCTCCCGACAGGAGAAAACCGCGAAGAGCCGCCCTCAAACCCGCCCTCAAACACAGGGTCGGTCTGCTTGTCAAGGCACTCGGGGCATCTGTGCTCTATCTCCCTGATGAACCGCGAGACCTTGTTGCGCTGGTAGCTGCCGTATAGCCGCCTGTTTTCGGCATGGACAAGATACAGCCGCCGCTTGGCGCGGGTTATCGCAACGTATGCGAGCCGACGCTCCTCCTCGATGTCCTGCTCACTGTCAACAGAACGGTAGGAGGGGAAAAGGTTTTCCTCCATACCCGCCACGAATACGTTCGGGAACTCCAGTCCCTTTGCCGAGTGTATCGTCATCATCGCAACATAGTCGTCGTCCTCGTTGTATTTGTCTATATCGGTATAGAGTGCGATCTCTTCAAGGTAGCCTTCAAGAGTAGGCTCGTCTGTCTGATCCTCGTATTCGAGCATCGCGGATTTGAGCTCGGCGATGTTTTCAAGACGCATCTGCCCCTCCTCACCCTGATTCTCGAGCATCGTCTTATATCCTGATCTGTCAAGCACCTCGTCGAGCAGCTCGGCAAGAGTCACCGTCTCGGCGAGATCCTGAAAGTAGCGGAACATCTCGGCGGCAGACCTGAGCTTGGAGGCTCTTGAAGCGAGAGGTGCCAGTCCGTCTGCGTCGAGCATCACCTCGATCGGAGTCTGCCCGAGGTCTGAGGCGATCTGCTCTATCTTAGTGACCGTGGTGTCACCTATGCCGCGCTTGGGCTCGTTGATGATGCGCCTGAGCCTGAGTATATCGCTGTCGTTGTTGATGACCTGCAAATAGGCGAGCATATCCCTGATCTCCTTGCGGTCATAGAATTTCAGACCGCCGAATACCCTGTAGGGCACACTGCTGCGGGTGAGCGCAAGCTCTATCTCACGGGACTGTGCATTGGTGCGGTAGAGCACCGCATGGTCGTTGTAGTGCGCACCTCTGCTGACATTCTCGGTCACGGTATCTGCTATGAACTGTGCCTCGCGGCGCTCGTCCCCTGCCTTGTAGACGGTCACCTTCTCGCCCTCGCCCTCGACGGTGAAAAGGTTCTTGCCCTTGCGCTCGGTGTTGTTGACTATCAGGTTGTTGGCGCAGTCGAGGATATTCTGCGTGGAGCGGTAGTTCTGTTCAAGACGGATAACGTCCCGCTCGGGGTCGCAGCCGAACACCTTTTCAAAGGAGAGGATGTTCTCTATCGTCGCACCGCGGAAGCGGTAGATGCTCTGGTCATCATCGCCCACGACACATAGGTTGCCGTATTTTTCCGCCAGCAGCTGCACAAGACGGAACTGCACCGCATTGGTGTCCTGATACTCATCTACCATTATGTACTTATACAGATTCTGGTAATGATCCAGCACATCGGGGAACTGCTCAAAGAGCAGGACGGTGTTGTTCAGCAGGTCGTCGAAGTCCATAGCATTGGCGGTGTGCAGACGCTGCTGATACTCGGCATAGACCTGTGCTTTTATCTGCGCCTGATAATCGCCCGCTTCTGTCAATGCCTGTCGCGGCGAGCAGAAGATCTCCTTGCAGTGCGAGATGCTGTCGAGCACCGAGCGGGCAGGGAAGAGCTTTTCGTTTACCTGCATCTCCTTCAGTATCGCCTTGCATACCCGCAGGCTGTCGTCGGTATCATAGATGGTAAAGGTCCTGTCGTAGCCGATGCTTGAGCATTCGCGTCTGAGTATCCTCGCACACAGCGAATGGAAGGTGCAGGCAGTGACCCCGCGGCCCTCCTCGCCGAGCATTGCTTCGATACGGCTTTGAAGCTCGCCCGCTGCCTTGTTTGTAAATGTTATCGCAAGAATGCTCCACGGCTTTATCGTGCGGCAGGCGATCACATCTGCCAGCGCCGACCCGTCGGTGCTCCTGCCCTCGCAGTAATCCTCGAGGAAAGCAAGATCGGCCTTTGATGCAAGAGCGCTGCCCTCGCTGCTGTGGTAGGCGTTGCCGAAGTGTATCATGTTGGCTATTCGGTTTATAAGCACGGTGGTCTTGCCGCTGCCCGCGCCCGCAAGTATCAGCAGCGGACCCGTGATCTTGAACACTGCCTGCTGCTGCGGGCGGTTGAGATGAGAAAAGTATTTTTCAAGAGCCTTGTTTTTCAGCTCGGTATATCTGTCCGACATCTTATTCCTCCGATCGTGATGCTGTCTCAGAATGCCGTTGTTATTTCGGCAGTTCGTCCGACATATATTATACCATAGTTTTTCCGATTTGAAAAGGCTTTTTCTTGTTCTTGTACAGTTAAAAATTCATGTGCAGCGGCAGCCGTCAGTTTGCATAATATCCGCAGGAGGAATTTGTGCAAATGTGAAAAAATCGTGAGGCTTGGTCAAAAACTATTCCAAAGGACGGGGAATTGTGTTATAATTAATATGTATAATTATATGCGGAGGAGGGCCGTTCATGAGCGGAAGAAAGCCTGCCAGACAGTATAAGTATAAGAACATCGCGCTGTGCCTTGCAGTCATGCTTCTGACTGTACTCGGGATAGGCAGCGCCTGCTCCTCGTCAGATGACGGCAAAGCAGCCGAACAGAATCTTCCCGATGTATTAAAGCCCGTTACCTCGCATATGTCGCCGACGGTAGAGACAGCGCCGTTCAAGGCGGAGGGGCTGGAAAAGAATTTCCGCTACCTTAATGTGCGCAACAGCGAGACTGTTACCTCGGGCGACCTGCTGCTGCTCAACTCGGCATTCAGGTTCGACGGTGTCCCGTCGGACCTTGTGAGCAATTACAATTATCTGTTCGACAAGTCCGCCACGCAGATAGCCTCGTCCTCGAGCACGCTGACAATGGCGAGCAAGCGGGTCTTGCAGGCATTCAACGAGATGGTGACCGATTTTTACAAGAAAACGGGAAAGACGACGATCATGCTCACCGACCTGTATATAGAGAACGGCGGTATCGACAAGCCCTGCTTTGAGCATGAGAGCGGCCTTGCGATAGACCTGCGGCTGTACTATGAATCGGAAAAGACCTACCCCGAATTCACAGGCACGGGCGAATACAGCTGGTTCCCCGAGAACTGCCATAAATACGGCTTTATCCTGCGCTATCCGTCCGAGAAGAGCGCTGTTACGGGTGTGAGCGGGATACAGAACCATTACCGCTACGTCGGCAGGCCGCACGCCGAGATCATGAAAAAATACAGCTACTGCTTAGAGGAATATCTCGACTGGATAAAGCAGTTCAAGCTCGATTCTCCGCTCAGCTACGAGTGCGATGACGGCAGCTGCTGGGCGATATATTACTTCGAGCAGAGCAATGAGCAGACCACCAATATACCTATCCCGCTCGATCCATCGGGTACCGAATACACACACTCGATCTCGGGCGATAATCAGGACGGGTATATAATCACCGTGAGCATACCGCAGTGAGCGGAGCTTGCAGGGTCGTGTACGACACCATACTATAAATGATAAGGAGAGAAAGATCATGCCGTTTGAGACTGTAAAGCTGGAGGTCGATTACAAGGCAGCGGGACTTGATGCAGAGGGGTGCGGAGCCGTGCTCGACTGCTATACGAATATGCATACCGAGGAAATGGGAGTCCGCCGCAGAAGGGCGCTGCTGATCTGTCCTGGGGGCGGGTACGACTGGTGCTCCGAGCGTGAGGCCGAGCCTGTGGCGTTCAGGTTCCTGGGGTACGACTTCAACTGCTTTGTGCTGAGGTATTCCTGCGTTAAGAAGCGTTTCCCGACTGCGGCGCTCGAATGTGCTGCGGCAGTAAGATACATACGCGAGAATGCGGAGCGCCTTGATATCGACCCCGATAAGATCATAGTTGCGGGCTTTTCGGCGGGCGGACATCTTGCGGGCAGCCTTGCAAATTTCTGGAACAGCGATATACTCTGCAAGCCGCTCGGATGCAAGCCCGAGGATATCAAGCCCAATGGCTCGATGCTCTGTTATCCCGTACTCAC
This sequence comes from uncultured Clostridia bacterium, assembly GCA_946613705.1. GTDB lineage: Bacteria > Bacillota > Clostridia > Oscillospirales > Ruminococcaceae > FB2012. Next base: position 6,401 of record CAMOFU010000033.1, on the reverse strand, counting down.
GAGCAAGCAGGAGTATACCCACGAGGGCTCGATACTCAATCTTATCGGAGAGGAGCAGGACGAGCAGCTGCGTGAGCTGATCTCGCTCGAGGACAGGGTCGGCGAGCATACCCCGCCGACATTTCTGTGGCACTGTGCCGATGACGGCTGTGTACCCGTTCAGAACTCGCTGTTCTACATGGCGGCGCTTTCCCGCAGCCATATACCGTTTGAGAGCCACATCTATGAATGGGGCGGCCACGGTCTGTCGCTGTGCGACCGTTCGACAATGACATGGGAGGGGCATGACCAGCCTGTAGCGGCGGGCTGGGCAAAGCTCGCTATCGAGTGGGCAAGCAGGCTGTGAATCGTGCATCACACTCAGAAAAGATCAAAGGTACCGTCTGCATTCTGCGGCAGGCGGTACCTTTTTCACTCGGTCTTTTTCTTTTCAAGATGCCTCTTCGTCAGGTAATTGAGCATGAAGAACACTGCTATTGCCACGGCTGTTCCGAGGACTGCCCCCGCGATAACATCGGTAGGGAAGTGTACCGCGAAATAGAGCCTTGAAAGCATGATGAGAATCGCGATCAGGAGCATCGGTATGCCGAGCTTCTTGTTTTGCAGGAATATCGAGACCGATGCCGCCGCGCTCGCCGACGAATGCCCCGACGGGAAGGAGTATTTGCCGAACGGCGAGCCGATTATCGTATCTATCGACGGGTCCTGGACGAACGGGCGCTCCCTCATTATTATGTGCTTGAGCATGACCTCGCCGAGCAGCAGCTGCACAAGCAGCGCAGCACCCGTATACAGCCCTATCTTTCGGGTCTTTGGTATAACGGCAAGGATCAGGCTCAGCCCTATCCAGAACTTGCCCTCGTCCCCGAGTGCAGTGAAAAATGCAGATATATATGTCAGTACCTCGTTCCTGATGCCGATGAATGCATCGAGCACGTCAAATTCCCACTGTGCAGCCAGCAGAAGCATACAAGCACCTCGTTTCAGATCATTTGGATATATGCTTGTGATATTATATCAATGAAATCTAACTTACATTTTAAGCAAAATTGAACTGCTTGTTAAAGTCTTTATCTGCGCTTGCTTTAAATGCACAGTTGTGGTATACTGAAAGTTGACAAAATTTCAAAAAGGTCTTGATATTTGATATGATAAAGCTGTTTCGATATCTGAAAAATTACAAGCTGCAAAGCGTTCTGGGACCGCTGTTCAAGCTGACAGAGGCGTGCTTTGAGCTGATAGTGCCGCTGGTAATGGCGAAGATAATAGATGTAGGCATAAAAAACGAGGACTCGGGCTATGTGCTGAAGATGGGCGGAGTGCTGGTGCTGCTCGGTGTGCTGGGACTTGCGGCATCGCTCACGGCGCAGTTCTTCGCGGCGAGAGCCTCGCTCGGCTTCGGCACCGAGCTGCGGCGCGACCTGTTCCGCCACATCAACACGTTCTCTCACAAGGAGATAGACGAGGTGGGCTCCTCAACGCTCGTGACCAGAATGACCGTTGACATCAATCAGGCGCAGACAGGCATCAATATGCTGCTGCGGCTTTTCCTGCGTTCGCCGTTCATCGTTATAGGCGCGGTGATAATGGCATTTACTGTCTCGGCAAGGCTCACGCTTATCTTCCTCATCGCGTCGCCGCTGCTGGCAGCGATGATCTTCCTTGTGATGAAGCTTACGGTGCCGCTGTTCAAAAGGATACAGCAGCGGCTTGACAAAACTACGCTGATGGTCGGGGAGAATCTTTCAGGTGTGCGTGTTATCCGTGCGTTCTCCCGTCAGAAGGACGAGGAGCTTCGGTTCAGGGACAATGCCGATGAGCTGCTCGATATGCAGATAAAGGCGGGGCGGATCTCTGCACTGACGAACCCATGCACCTATGTTATCGTGTATACCGCGATAATCCTTATTATCTGGTTCGGCGGAGTGAACATCGATGCGGGCGGGCTGACGCAGGGCGAGCTGATCGCGCTTATCAGCTATATGAATCAGATATTGCTCGCACTGCTGGCAGTTGCGCTGCTCGTGACCTCGCTCACCCGTGCGCAGGCCTCATCTCAGCGTATCAATGAGGTCTTTGCCATGCAGCCCTCCATGACCGATGAGGGGAACACCGAGGTGACTCCCGACCCCGATGCACCTGCCGTGGCATTTGAAAATGTATCTTTCTCCTATCACGATAACGACGAGTATGCGCTGAAGGATATCACCTTTACGGCGGCAAGGGGAGAGACAGTCGGGATCATCGGCGGAACAGGCTGCGGAAAGTCAACGCTTGTGAGCCTTATCCCGCGGTTTTACGAGTGCTCGCGAGGCACTGTGCGTGCAGCGGGAGTGCCTGTGGAAAAATACCCCTTTGAGCAGCTGCGCGGTATGATCGGGTTCGTGCCGCAGAAGGCTGAGCTGTTCCGCGGCACTGTAAGGGAGAATCTGCGCTTCCGCAAACAGGACGCTGATGACGCGGAGCTGACCGAGGCGCTCGATATCGCGCAGGCACTCGGCTTTGTAAAAGAAAAGCCCGAGGGACTTGACTATCCTCTGAGCGGCGGCGGCAAGAATCTTTCGGGCGGTCAGCGGCAGCGGCTGACTATCGCGCGTGCGCTGGTCGGCAGACCCGAGATACTGATACTGGACGATTCCGCCTCGGCGCTCGACCTTGCCACCGATGCGGCGCTGCGGAAGGCTATAGCGGCGAAAACCGACGGCATGACGGTGTTCATCGTGTCGCAGCGCGTTTCGTCGATACGGTATGCCGATAAGATACTCGTCCTCGACGACGGCGAGCTTGCGGGGACAGGTACTCACGAGCAGCTTCTCGAGTGCTGCGGGCTTTACCGTGAGATCTGTCACTCGCAGCAGTATTCGGATAAAAGAGGGGAGGGGCAGCGCAATGGCTGAAAACAGGTCTCACTCCGTATTCCGCCCGCTGATGCGGTATGTGAAGCCGCATATCGGGCTGCTCGCGGTGTCGCTGCTGTTTGCGGTCATATCGGTGGCGGCGACGCTTTATGCGCCTATACTTGTCGGCGATGCGGTAGATCTGATAGTCACAAAGGGCGATGTTGACTTCCTTGGAGTGCGTGATGTGCTGATAAAGCTCGGCATTGTGGTCGGTATCACGGCGCTCAGCCAGTGGCTGATGACACTGTGTACAAACAAAGTGACATACTATGCCGTCCGTGATATCCGAAACGATGCCTTTGCAAATTTACAGCGGCTGCCGCTTTCCTACATCGACGGCAGCAAGCAGGGCGATATGATAAGCCGCCTTGTATCCGATATCGAAAACATCTCCGACGGGCTGCTCATGGGCTTTGCGCAGCTGTTCACGGGGATAGTCACGATCTTCGGCACGCTCGGTTTCATGCTCTCGATCAACGTTCGGATAACGCTGGTGGTGGTGATGATAACGCCGCTGTCGCTGTTCGTGGCGAGGTTCATCTCGCGCAATACCTTCAAGCTCTTCCGCCGCCAGACCGAAGCCCGCGGAGAGCTGACGGCGCTGGTCGAGGAAATGGTCGGCAGCGCAAAGACCGTCAGGGCTTTCAGCTATGAAAAGAAGGCCGAGGAGCGCTTTGAGAAGGACAATCAGACGCTTCGCTCCGTGTGGGTGAGGGCGGTGTTTTTCTCGTCGCTGACAAATCCCTGCACCAGATTCATCAACGGGCTGGTGTATGCATTCGTCGGGATAATCGGCGCATTCACCGCGATAGGCGGGGCATTCACGGTCGGGCAGCTGTCCTGCTTCCTGACCTATGCCAATCAGTACACCAAGCCGTTCAACGAGATCTCGGGCGTTATCACCGAGCTGCAAAGTGCGCTTGCCGCAGCTGCACGGGTGCTCGACATCATAGACGAGCCCTGTGAGAGACCCGACCCCGAGGGCGCTGTCGTGCTGAAAGCTGTAGACGGCTCGATGAGCGCGGAGAACGTATACTTTTCCTATGTGCCGCAGGTGCCGCTGATAGAGGATTTCAACATCAGCGTCCGCGCAGGGCAGCATATAGCGATAGTCGGTCCCACGGGCTGCGGAAAGACGACGTTTATCAATCTTCTGATGCGCTTCTACGATGTCACGGGCGGGCAGATCAAAGTCAGCGGTGTGCCCGTGAACAGCTGCACACGTTCGTCGCTGCGGTCGTCCTTCGGTATGGTCCTTCAGGATACATGGCTGAAAACGGGGACTATCCGCGAGAACATAGCCTACGGCAAGCCCGATGCGACCGATGACGAGATCATGGCTGCCGCAAGGTCTGCCCACTGTCACAGCTTCATCAAGCGCCTGCCCGAGGGCTACGACACCGTTATCACAGAAGACGGCGGGTCGCTCTCGCAGGGACAGAAGCAGCTGCTATGCATCGCAAGGATAATGCTCTCGCTCCCGCCGATGCTGATACTTGACGAAGCGACCTCCTCGATAGATACCCGAACCGAGATACTGATACAGCGTGCCTTCACGAAAATGATGCAGGGCCGCACGAGCTTTATAATCGCCCACCGCCTTTCCACCGTCCGCGATGCCGACTGCATAATCGTCATGCGCTCGGGACATATCATCGAGCAGGGCACCCACACCGAGCTGATGGAAAAGGGCGGCTTCTATTCGCAGCTGTATAATTCGCAGTATGAGAGCTGATAATTGAAAATGGTGTCCTCTGCGCGATGACCGTCTGCGCGGGGGGCATCTTTTATTGTCATTCCGAGAGGTCGGTGCATATACTGTTATTGTGGTGATGATAATGAACAAAGCAATTGCCAGAACTTATATTGCGATGACCTCGATAACCTATGCCATGAAAGCAAAGAGTCTGTTTGAAAAGCAGGGCTGGCACAGTGATGTGATAAGAACGCCGAAGGATCAGAGCAGCGGCTGCGGCTATTCTGTCGCGGTAAGGGCTGCGGAGCGTGAGGCGGTCGGGCTGCTCGACAGGCACGGGATACCGCATAAGGCCGCATATAAGCTGTAAAATGTAATGCGAAAGCTGCTCCTGAGAGCAAAGGAGGGCAAGTCCATGCCGTAGGAGCGGTCGCTCCGTTTGATATACGGCATGGACTTTTTGATATGATAAATTTTGACAACTCAGCATCGAGCTTTCCGAAGCCGCTGCGGGTGCGAAGAGCCGTTTCCGAGGCGATAGCAAGATACGGCGGCAACCCCGGGAGAAGCGGACACACCCTCTCGATGCAGGCTGCCGAGAAGGTGTATGAGGCGAGAGAAACAGCAGCCGCTTTTTTCGGCGCTGAGACAGAGAACGTCGCGTTTACGGCGAATGCGACCTTTGCGCTGAACATGGCGATAAAGGGGATAATGCAGTACGGCGGCCATATGGTGATATCGGGCTATGAGCATAACGCCGTTTCGCGGCCCGTGTATGCGCTGTCACAGAGCAGAGGGGTGACATTCTCAACAGCAGAGATCGACCTTGACGACGATCGGACGGTCGAAAACTTTGAGCGCCTTATCCGTCCCGATACAAAGTGTATCTGCTGCACTGCGGCATCGAACGTTACGGGGCGGATACTGCCCTACAGGAAGCTTGCAGCGCTCTGCCGCGAGCGTGATATCTGCTTCATAGGCGACTGCTCGCAGGCGGCGGGGCTGCTTGATATCACTCTCGGGGACGGCTTTGATTTTATCTGCACCTCGGGTCAGAAGGCGCTCTGCGGCCCTTCGGGTACGGGGCTGCTGATAACTGACGGCAGATACCCGCTTTCGACGATCATCGAGGGCGGCACGGGAACGGGCTCGGCGCTGCTTGCCCAGCCCGACGAGCTGCCCGAGCGCCTTGAGAGCGGTACCGTCAACACCGTCGGCATCATCGGACTGTGCGAGGGTATACGCTTTGTGACGGAGCAGACACCCGCTGCGATAATGCGTCACGAGCAGGCGCTCTGCGACAGGCTTATCCGCCGTCTGAGCAGGAGCAGACGGATAACGGTCTACCGCACCGAGGCAAGGTATGTGCCGATAGTGTCGTTCAACGTGGAGGGCATCTCCTCGCACGAGGTGTCGCAGCGGCTGTCTGACAAGGGCTTCGCGCTCCGCGGAGGACTGCATTGCGCCGCCCTCGCTCACAACTCTCTCGGCACGCTCCCGCAGGGCACCGTGAGGTTCTCGCCGTCTGTATTCAATACCTCCCGCCAGACGGATATGCTCGCAGATGCGATACTCTCTCTGAGCTGAGGTCACATCTCCGAAATGTGATCCGTTCATATAATGTGCTTGATATTTTCCCGAGACTGTGTTATCATCATAAGTAGGTTAGATCTCGCTAACTCGGAAGCAGCAGATATATGAAACTATCGGAAGGGAAGATATCATAATGAGACATGAGAACTTTACAATGAAGGAGCACGGCTTTGTCGGGCACCTTGCAGAGCCCGACGGCGGCAGCGACAGAG
>CAMOFU010000032.1 GCA_946613705.1 uncultured Clostridia bacterium | reverse complement strand
CCCGTCGATCGGGACAAAGAACGGAGGAGTATATATGTTTTGCAGAAACTGCGGCAACAAGCTTGCCGACAATGCCAAGTTTTGCAACAAATGCGGAAATCCCGTAGCTGTGAAGCCCTCGGAGGATGTGCAGCAGGTGATCGGGGAGAGTGCGCCTGCGCAGGAGCAGGAGTTTTTCCAGCAGGAGCAGCCTGTTTACAAGCCATATGAGCCCTCGCAGCAGGAGCCGATCGGTCAGCCGTATTATCAGCAGAGCGCACCTATACAGCAGCCTGTGTCAAACCCTGCGGCAAGCATGGGCAGATATTCGCTGTCGGCGGGAGTGCTTATGCTTTTATGCTGTTTTCTGGTGAGTGCGCCGTTCATAAAGATGTTTGCGCCTGCAAGATACTCGTTCAGCACATTCAGCTTTCTGAAAGCGGTCTCAAAGAATCGGGACAAGAACATCTTCTCGATATCGCTGGATGCTATAGCGGAAGGCGCTACGGACAACAAGCTGTTTTATATCTCGCTTTGGGTGCAGATCATTTTTGCGATCTGTGCGCTGATATTTATTATCTCGGCGCTGGTACGGCTTGCGGGCAGCAGGCAGGACAAGGCTTTGAAGGTGCTGCGCGAGCTGCGGCTGTCGGCGGGAATGAGCTTCTGCGGAGTATTCGGCTCGGTAGGTCTGATGACAGCGAGCGCGATAGTAACGGGCGAGTCTTTCGAGGGCTTGCTCCGCGAGGTCTACAACGCATGGACGTATGTATTTCTCGGAGTCTCGCTGCTTGCGCTGATACTGGGGATCGTATTTGCGGTGTCGGCAAAGCACGTTTACGAGTCGGCGCAGTCATACAACAGCTCTTTCCGATGAATATATTGTGCATTGTCATATAATATATAATATAATGTAAAAACGAGGGATATTTGGTCAATATGGGGCTTGTATTTTTCCTGCGTTTGTTATATAATAAATAGGTATAGGATTTGATCGCTGAATTGCCGATGGCAATGCACGGTATTTAAAATTTCACTTGATCGTCAAGCGAGGTCTGATATGTCGGATAATAATAACAGTAGTAACAATATCAATAACAACAATAATAATGAGAGCCTGGAGCCCGCAGCAGAGCAGGGGCTTGAGGACGCGATATCGGCGGCGATGGCTGCCAGAAAAAAGCGCCGTCAGCAGCTGAACAGTGAGGAAGGCTCTGCCGATGCCGAGCAGGTCATGCCCGAGGCCGAAAGGTCTGCTGCCGCAGAGAGCGGGGAGGCTCCCGCCGAGGGTGCCGACAAGCCCAAGGTCGTTCAGCCCGTGATCGGCGGCGATAAGGACGACTTTATGTTCAAGCCCAAGACTAAGGTGGCAGCCGAGATCTGGGATAAGAAAAACCAGAACATGAAGGCTCACCCTGTGCCCGAGGCAAGAAAAAAACCGAGGGCTGAAGGTGCTGCTGCAAAAAAGAACAGGTCTGTACCTCGGGACAGAAATGTATCTCAGGACAGAGCTGCCACTCGGAACAGACCCGTCTCTCCCAAGAGAGACGATGTCGGGAAGGGTAACGGTCAGCAGAGGAAGAAGTTATCTGCCGATGAGCGTGTCGGGTCGGCTATTAGCCGACCTGAAACATCCCCCGCCTCGGAGAACGGAAGCAGCACCGAGGGGGAGGAGAGCGTATCGGCGCTTACTAAGCGCCGAAACCCCGCAGCCAAGAAGAAGTGGACAAAGAAGGAAAAGACCTTATTCATAATCGGGGTGCTGTTCCTTGTGCTGTGCCTGCTGGGGCTGGGGATATATCTGCTGTTCAGCCACTATTACGGGCTGATGAAAAAGGACTGGGACACGAGCGTAACATCGGAGGCTCCCGTAGTCAGCGCAGACGATTCAACGCAGTCCGATACGTTTGACCCGATGACCGAGGAGGAGCGTATCAAGAAGCAGCTTGAAAATATACAGGTCGATATGATGAAGGATTCAGAGGTGTTCAATATACTTCTGGTCGGACAGGATCTGCGGTCAACGAACGCTGAGGATGAGCGCGGAAATACAGACGTTATGATGATGATCTCGCTGAACCATAAGGAGAAGACGATAACGATGACCTCGTTCATGAGAGACATCTGGCTGTATATCCCGAGGGTAGATGTCTCTGACCGACTCAACAGAGCGTTCTATGCGGGCGGCCCGATCTACCTCGAGGATACGATCGAGAGCTACTTCGGAATAGATATCGACAGGTATGTGGTAGTCGATTTCAACCAGTTTATCGAGATCGTAGACGATCTCGGCGGACTTGATCTGTATGTCACCCCCGATGAGGCAAACGGCTATGAGGGCGCAGACCCCGACGGAGATAATACCAGAGGTATGCAGAATCCCCTCGATGAGCAGAATGCTATACTCGGTAAGCCGTGGGGCACCGATTATATAGAGATGAGCTATGATATCGACGGCGAGATGCTGCACCTCAACGGCAATCAGGCACTCGCGTATTCGAGGATACGTCACGTCGGCAATGTCGATTTCGACCGAACACAGCGCCAGCGTACCGTTATCAGCGAGATCATCAAAAAGGCTAAGGGCGCTTCGCTGCTGACACTGCATAATATGCTCGAAAATGTGCTGCCCAATGTTTCGACCAATATCACCAAGGAAGAGGCTGCCTCGCTCGTGCTGAATGTGTTCGATTACCTCAGCTACGATGTGCAGGAGTTCCGTATCCCCGAGGATAATACCTTCTCGGGACACTGGATAAACGGCAACTCTGTCCTGCTGTGCAATATCGTTAAGAACGCACAGGATCTTCAGCAGCTTATCTACGGCCGATCGACCGTTACCGAGGATCAGCTCAAGCAGTACGCTCAGTATAATATCTATACCGATGATAACGGCAATTACGTCGATTATAATAACGGCATTGTCAACTTCTGACCTGTCTGATGACTACTCCCCTCCGTGCCGAAAACGCGAAGGGGAGTTTTTCACATAGCTTTCACTTTGGTTTAAGTTATAATTTAAGCAGGAAGATTATAATATAAACATAGCAGGGAACAAACCCCTTAAAACAAGACATTATCTTTCTTCCTTCTTAAATCATACATCAGACAGCACCGTGCATAGCCTGCCCGGTGCTTTCTGCGTGCTGCGGAGGTGTAAGGTGGATAGTTCTGATATGGAGAATAAGAATAAGACCGTTCGGAAGCATTTTGTGTTCTACGGGAGCGTGCAGGGTGTGGGCTTTCGATACAGAATGTATTACGCCGCACGCGCAAACGGCGTCAGCGGATGGGTCAAAAATATGTGGGACGGCTCAGTCGAGGCTGAGCTCGAGGGTACCGAACGGTCTATTGATATGACCGTCATGCAGGTCGAAAAGGGTACCTTTGTGCGTATCGAAAATATGAGCGTGAAGACCGTGCCCGTCTGCAATGAGCACTCTTTCAGCATAATCTGATCTTCGCGGCAGGTTTCGACAGCTTGCGGCAGGCAAATGTGGTATAATCAGGTACGGGCGGAATGTGCAGAGGTCGGTACATATGTCAGCCGCCTGTCGGGTAACACATATAATAAATGAGGTAAAATAATGTCTTTGAACAGTAAAAGCAGTAATAAAAATCATCATAAAAGCAGTAATAAAAAAAGGAAGCGGTATTCTGCGCCGCCAGGATATACAAGGGAACAGTACCGCAAGGATACCATGCAGGCGTATGGCGTGCTTACGGGGATAGGTGTGTTTTTGGTGGCTATACTGGTGTATTTTGTGTTTATCCGTAAGCCTGCCTCGGGCGAGAACCCCTCCGCCGATGCCGCTCAGACGGTAACTGTCGAGCGTACCACGGATACGGAGACAGAGTCGGACAGCTCGGCAGAGCCGCCCGCAGCCGTCAGCAGCAGCAGCGACTCCTCGCTGAGTACTTCCTCGGCGGCGGACAGTTCCTCGGAGGCGGACAGCTCCGTTTCCTCGGCGGCTGAGAGCAAGAGCGAGAACAAGACCGCCGAGGCGGCAGGCCATAAGCTCGAGGTCAAGGACGGCATCACCTACGTTGACGGCATAATGATAGTCAATAAGACCTACTCGCTGCCCGCCGATTATGCCCCCGGGCTCGACCCGCAGGCTGAAGAGGCATTCAACAAAATGGCAAGCGATGCCTGGGCTGACGGCGTGTCGCTGTTTATCTGCTCGGGCTTCCGTAGCTACCGCGAGCAGGAGATGCTTTATAACAACTATGCCGCCCAGCGCGGTGCCGATGAGGCAGACAGGGTGTCCTCCCGCGCAGGGCATTCAGAGCATCAGTCGGGGCTCTGCATGGACGTGAATACCACAGAGTTCGATTTCGCAGGCACTCACGAGGCTATCTGGCTCGCCAACAACTGCGCCGACTACGGCTTCATTATCCGTTTCCCGCTCGGCAAGGAAAAGATCACAGGCTATGCTTACGAGCCGTGGCATATCCGCTATGTGGGTGTCAAGGCGGCAAAGGAGATATTCGATCAGGATATCTGCCTTGAGGAATACCTCGGCGTTACCTCCGATTATAAGAACTCGACAGACCAGAACGGGTAACGCGCAGATGCTTCGCAGACCTGCCGAGCACCGTGAATATCAGCGCCCCTATAAGCGTCTGTACCGTGTAGAAGGGTGTCTGCGCAAAGGCTGAGAAGAGCGCGGCTTTGAGCGAGGTCGGTGTCATGAAGAGCGCTTCGTACAGGCTGTAGCCGATCACATTGCAGATCAGCGCAGGTATCAGTGCAAGCAGGTTCCGTCGGCAGATCACTCTGCCGTCCCCGCTGAATGCGAGCACTGTCAGCGGCTTGATGATGAGCGTCGCGGGTGCCCAGATCACCATGCCGCAGGCAGCATCTGCCGCCGCAGCCCCGACCGCCGCAGCGGGCAGTGAGTACCGCTTCGGCAGCATCGCCGCTGCAAGAAATATGAATCCGTCACCGATGTGCGTGTAGCCAAGCCCCGTGGGAACGTGTATGTATGCCGTGGTAATGAATATCACCGCCGCAAACAGCCCCGCCGAGGTAAGCTGCCGCACATCTTTGTTTTTGTTTTTGATTTCGATTTCTGACATATGAGATCACCGCTCCTTCATTTTTGTATCCGATCCCTGTTCGCTTTCCTGTATTATATACGGCTGACCGCGATATTGCAAATCCGATCTGCCGTCTCCGCTGCCTCGCCCGTTTGTGCATTCTGCTGTGCTGCCGCTCGTCTGCCTGCGGCGGGGTATGTTCATATCCGACAACAGATCGCCCCGCGTCCGGTGACGTTTGTGAGCGGCTTCGGCATTTTGCTTACCCGCTCCGCTTTCCCGCGCGGGGAATTGTGCAAATCGCAGAAAAATATCGTTAGCCAGCGCTAACAGTGCTTCCGCCGCTGTAATGCGGACTTTGATGAATAAAATAATCTGCGCTTATGCAAATATTGTGTTGACAAATCACGGGATTTGCGGTATAATCAATAATAGGGAAATTTGTAGTCTCGGATAAGCCGACTGCAATTCCACTGACCAACTGAGAGGAGTTTTTTTAATGGCAAGTTTAACCAACAACCCAAATGTCAACAAATGGGTCGATGAAATGATCGCTCTGACTAAGCCCGATACCGTTGTATGGATCGACGGCTCCGATGAGCAGCTTCAGTCTCTGCGCGATGAGGCGATCAAGACGGGTGAGATGATCCCGATGAATCAGGACGAGTATCCCGGCTGCTTATATCACAGGACCAAGCCCAACGACGTTGCCCGTGTTGAGGACAGAACATTTATCTGCACCCGCACCAAGGAGGACGCAGGCCCGACAAATAACTGGATGGACCCCAAGGAAATGTACGCTATGCTCACCCCGATGTACGACGGCGTTATGAAGGGCAGAACAATGTACGTTATCCCTTATTCCATGGGACCTATCGGTTCGCCTCTTGCCAAGGTGGGCGTTGAGCTGACCGACTCGATCTATGTTGTACTTAATATGGATATCATGACCCGTATGGGCACCAAGGCTTTCGAGAACCTCGGTGATACCTCCAATGACTTCGTAAGAGGTCTGCACTCGAAGGCTGACGTTGATCCCGAGAAGAGATACATCGTTCAGTTCCCCGAGGACAATACTATCTGGTCGATCAACTCCGCTTACGGCGGAAACGTTCTGCTCGGCAAGAAGTGCTTCGCACTCAGGATCGCTTCCTTCCAGGGCAAGAACGAGGGCTGGATGGCTGAGCATATGCTTATCCTCGGCGTTGAGAAGCCCAACGGCGAAGTAAAATACATCACCGCTGCTTTCCCCTCTGCCTGCGGCAAGACCAACCTTGCAATGCTTATCCCGCCCAAGTACTACACCGAGCAGGGCTACAAGGTATGGACAGTCGGTGACGATATCGCGTGGATGAAGCCCGGCAAGGACGGCAGACTCTATGCTATCAATCCCGAGAACGGCTTCTTCGGCGTTGCTCCCGGTACAAATGCAAAGAGCAACTACAACGCTCTTGCTTCCACCAAGAAGAACGCTATCTTCACAAACGTTGCTATCAATAACGATACCATGACACCGTGGTGGGAGGGTCTGGACAAGAATCCTCCCGTGAACGCTACCGAGTGGAAGGGTGCTAAGGTGAACGGTCCCGAGTATGTAGCAAGCGGCGAGAAGCTCGCTCACCCGAACTCGAGATTTACCGCTCCCGCTGAGAACTGCCCCTGCGTATCGCCCGAGTTCAACAACCCCGAGGGCGTTCCCGTAATGGCTATGATCTTCGGCGGCAGACGTGAGAAGACCACTCCGCTGGTATATCAGTCCTTCGACTGGGTACACGGCACATATGTCGGCTCGGCTGTTTCCTCCGAGACTACAGCAGCAGCTACAGGTGCGGTAGGCGTGCTCCGTCACGATCCTATGGCTATGAAGCCCTTCATCGGCTATAACGTTGGCGACTACTGGGCTCACTGGCTCGAGATGGGCGAGATGCTCGGCGACAAGGCTCCCAAGATCTTCAACGTAAACTGGTTCAAGAAGGACGCAGACGGCAACTTCATGTGGCCTGGCTTCGGCGACAATATGCGCGTTCTTGACTGGATCATCAAGCGCTGCGAGGGCACAGTTGATGCCGTTGAGACACCGATCGGCTTCCTGCCCAAGCCCGAGGATATCAACCGCGAGGGCATCGAGGACGAGGTATCTCTCGACAGAATGAAGGAGCTGCTTTCAGTTGACACCGATCTCTGGAAGGCTGAGATCAAGGAAATGCGCCGTTACTACGATGAGGACATCGCCGCTAAGGGCGGCCGTATCCCCGAGGCTCTCTACAAGGAGCTCGATATGATCGAGGAGAGACTGAACAAATAATCGGTAAGTCTCCGTATAGCAAAACAGCAAAAGGCTGTCCAAGAAATTGGACAGCCTTTTTTGCGCGGCCATTATCCCGCAGGTTTCATCGGCGCTGTGTAAAAGATTACGGAAATGCTAAAATAAAGTGTATTTTTTATATTGACTTTTTGGATAACATATGTTATGATTAAAAAAGAAGTATAGGATCGTAATGCCTGAATCACAAATTTCAAATCACAAATCACAATCAAAGCCAAAAAAGAAATATGAAAATCGGAGGTCAGGAATATGAAATGTATGTACTGCGGCCGTGAGAATCCCGATGGGGCTGTTTACTGTGAGTGCGGCAGACCGCTGAAGCTTGGCGGAGCTGCGAATACCAACACCTCGTCATATACGCCGTCGCCCGATTCGCCGTTTGCAAGCCAGACACTTGCGGACGTTAAGCGCACCCGTTCGGTGCCCGTAGTGCCTATAGTGTTTATACTGGCACTGCTTATCGGCGCAGGTGTGTTCTTCGGTATGCGCTGGCTCGAGCAGCGCAATGTCACCAAGGAGGATACCTGGGAGACTGTCAGCGAGCCGCTGTGGGAGATCACGGTGCCGAGCGGGTTGAAGAAGGGCGATATGCTCACAGTCCAGGGCAGCAGCTATGATCTGCTCGGGTTCTATTCCTCGCGGCTGGCGGGCTTTGATGTAAGCGTACACACATACACCGATCCCGAGAAGGAAATGTACGGCGGGCTCAATGCCAAGGACTTTGCCGAGGCATTCAAGGGGCGCACAGTCAAGATCAACGACAACGAGATCAAGTATATAGTGCGCGAGGGCGCGAACTACATCTACGGTGAGTATCCGAGACACTGCGCGAATTACATCGGCAAGAGCGATGAGGTTTGGTACATAGAGGGGTTGTTCCCGTATGCGGACGGCTTCTTCCTCGTGGACGTTTACTGCGCCGAGGAGGACAAGGGCGAATACCGCGATGCTATGTTAAAGTGGCTGGACAGCTTCAAGATAAAGTAAGCGCGGCGAGGGTCACACGATCTGATTTGAAGAGTTTTTGAGCGGAAAGGTTGCACGTTTCGGTGCAACTTTTCTTTTTTATCCGCCTTTAGGTGAAATACAACTGACGGAGGTATCACTATGGCTAAAAAAGCAGAGGCAAAGGGCTTTGTGTTTTACAATGACTGGGCGGATATACTCAGGGCGCTGGACAGCAAGGAGGAGATAGGCGAGCTGATGCTTGCCGTTATGGAGCTGATCTCGGGCAATGAGCCGCAGCCGCTGACGGGGGCGGTGAAGCTTGCGTATATCGTGATCTCGGCGCAGATCAGACGTGACCGCGAGAAGTATGCCGAAACTGTGCGCAGATGCAGCGCTTCGGGCAAAAAGGGCGGTGCTCCCAAGGGCAACCGAAATGCCGCAAAGAAGCCCGCCGCAGACCTGAGCGAAAACGACCCGAAACAACCCAAACAAGCAAATAAAAATACAAATACAAATACAAATACAAAAACAACTGCAAATACAAGTGATAACACAAATGCAGACGAAAGCACAACGCCGTCTGCTGCCGACGGTTCGGGTGCTGTGACCGCGCCCGCCCTCGAAGATATAATGGCTTACTGTAGGGAAAGAAACAGCAGTGTTGACCCCGAGCACTTTTACGACTACTATACCTCGAACGGCTGGCAGGTAGGGAGGTGCCCGATGCGGGACTGGAAAGCGGCAGTGCGCTCGTGGGAGAAAAACGGCATAGCGGGTCACAGGTCTGACCGTGACAACGCAAAAAAGGCTCCTCCGAATAAAGGCAAAAGGAAGGAGCCTTCTGTTCTGATAAATGATGATGAATTCACCGAACAGGCAGAAGCCGTCTGGAAGCAGCTGACCGATAAATACGAACTTTGAGCCGACGCGCCGTTACGACTTCTTGGTCATGGCGGTGCGGATAGCACGCAGCTCGTCGGGAGTCAGCTCGCGGTAGTCGCCTGCCTTGAGCATACCCAGCTTCAGCGGCCCGATCGAGGTGCGTTTGAGCCTTGCGACCTCTAAGCCGACCGCCTCACACATCTTTCTGATCTGGCGGTTGCGGCCCTCGTGTATCGTGATCTGTAGGACGACCCTGCCCACCTGCTTGTCAAGCACCAAAACCGTTGCGGGCGCGGTCCTTCGTCCGTCGATAACGATGCCCTCAGAGAGCTGCACCAGCTGATCGTCGTTGATATCGGGGCGCACAGTCACGCGGTAGGTCTTGGAGATGTGCCGCGAGGGGTGCATGATGTCGTTGGCGAAATTGCCGTCGTTGGTGAAAAGCAGCAGCCCCTCAGAGTTGCGGTCGAGCCTGCCGACGGGGTAGACCCTCTCGGGCAGATCGGCAAGCAGCTCGCTTACGTTCCTGCGGTCAAGCTCGTCCTTCATCGTCGTGACGTAGCCGCGGGGCTTGTGCAGCATGATATAATAGAGCCTGCGCTTTTTTACCCTTGCGATAGGCTCGCCGTCAACGGTTATAAGATCCTTGTCGGGCAGCGCCTTGTCGCCGAGCGAGCAGCCGCGTCCGTTGACCTTGACTCTCCCTGCCGCAATAAGCTCCTCGGCCTTGCGCCGCGAGCAGTAGCCGCTTTCGGAGATTATTTTCTGAATCCTGACTTTTTCCATGATGTCACCCCATCTGATTTGCGGTATCAGCCTTGCACAACTATATCAAGCCTTCCGACTTCCTCGCCGTCGAGATAAAAGCGCGTCTCGCCGACCTTTTCATTCTTCTCTGCCGAGTATAGGAACGGCTTTATCAGCGTTACCCGCTCTATCCGCTTCCTTGCCGACTCGGGCAGCAGCAGCTCGTCCTCGCCGCCGACTGCCGTAACGCTCCGCCCTTCCTCTGCACAGGGTATCTTATACCCCGAAAGCTCGGGCGTGAGGGGAGTGCGGGTAAGCTGCGAGAATCCGTAGTCGTACAGCTTGGCATGGTCAGCCCAGTCGTCCTTATCGTTCAGTGTTACGCAGATCAGCTCCGCTCCGCCGCGCTTGCAGGCAGATACAAGGCAGCGCCCCGCCTTATCGGTGAACCCTGTCTTTACGCCGATGCAGCCCTCGCACATACCGAGCAGCCTGTTGGTATTCGTAAGCCACCGCTTATAGGGAGGCGCACCGAATTCCACCTGTGCCGTTTTGGAGGAGCATATCTCGCGGAAAGCGTCAAGCCTCATTGCCTGACGTGTGAGCCGAGCCATATCCAGCGCGGTCGAATAATGCTCGTCGGTATCGTCGTCAAGCCCCGAGGGAGTAACGAAATGCGTATCCTCAAGAGCGAGCTCGTCAGCGCAGTCGTTCATCAGCTGTACGAAATTCTGTACAGTCCCCGATATGCGCACAGCCGCAGCGCCCGCAGCATCGTTACCGCTCGGCAGCAGCATACCGTAGACGAGTGTGCGCAGCGTAACGGTATCGTTTTCCGTAAGCCCCATCGACGAGCCCTCGACCCTTATGGCATCGCTGTCAACGGTGAACGGCTCATCAAGCCCGTCCTGCATGAGCGCAAGATAGGCAGACATGATCTTGGTGGTGCTTGCCATCGGCAGGCGTTCACGCTCATTTTGCCCGAATATGATATCGCCCGAAAGCGCATCTATCAGCACGCAGCCGCGCGCCGACACCTCGGGCAGCTGACTGCTGACCGAGCCCTCCGTCCGAACAGACGGCATTTCGTTCTGCCCCGCGCGATCGGGCGCACCCAAGACACCGACGGCGGACATGACCGCCGCCGTAATGACCGATAACGGTAAAGAAAAAGATAAAGACAATATACTCATAAGCATTCCTCTCGATCAAAAAAGTAATGATGATACACTACTATCCTGCGAGGGAATAGCTTTAAAATACGCGGAAAATCATTCCTCGTCCGAATCGAGCTCGTAATCCTTGGGCGGCTTTTTGGTCTTGCGGTCAACGAGATCGACGATCTTGTCAACGACTTCGGGAACGACATTTGCGATAGCGTTCTGGTAGCTGGTATTCGTTGTCATCTGCAGCAGCTTTGTCTCGCCCTCGCGGCATACGATGAATGCCATAGGCTGCACGGTAACGCCCGCGCCCGAGCCGCCGAACTGTCCGCCCGCCTTGGTCGGCAGATCGCTGCCGCCCGAAGCAAAGCCCATAGATACCTTCGAGATCGGGATTATCGTGGTGCCGTCCTGCGTAACGATCGGCTTGCCGACTACGGTCTCGCACTCGGTGAGCTCCTTGATCTTCTCCATCGCAGTCTTGACGAGCTGTTCAAGCTTTGTATTATCGCTCATTATCAATACGTCCTTTCTATTCCGTGGATCGTGACTGTGGATCAGGCACGGTATTATCTGCTGTCGGCTCAGTCCTCACAGCTGTTGGATCTTGCAAAATATCCCAGCTTGGTCGCGCCGACAACGAAGCCGATGCTCATAAACATAGCGAAGAGCATAACGGTGCTGAACCTTATAACGAGCTTGATGCCCGCCTTGTCGGCACCTATCCTGAGCATGATGCTGTTGGGGCTCTTCTTCTTGATCTTTAAACATTTAACGTCTTCTTTGTCCTTGCATTTGCACATTTTGAAACACCTCTTTCAAATATTCAAGCTGTCTGTTCGGCAGCATTAGTTGCCTGTCTGTTCTCGCTTGCGGCACTTTTGCGCTTGCGGCGCTCCCGCAGGAAGGTGATAAGCAGGTTCAGCGCGGTACAGAACGCAATGGCTATCAGCGTTGACGGGCGCACCCTGACGGTAAGCTCCGCCGCCGCATCTATCTTGTTCTCGCCGAAGATGCATCTTACCTCGGCGCGTTTTGTTTTCAGCGTGAAGAACAGTGCGAGCTTGCCCAGCAGATCGAACAGCGCACCCTGCACGATGCCGTAGTAGATCGCAGCCTCGTGCGCATCGAAGCGGCCGACCTCTGCCCACACATCTACCCCCTCGAAGCGGATAGCCTTGCAGAATTTCTTTACCGCTTTCCACCCGATCGGGATATACGGCTTTACCATCTCGAACTTATCCTTCAGGGCAGCGAGCTTGCCGTTCTTTTCGCTCTTGTCAGCCTTGTCGGGCTTGTCCGCAGGCTTGGGTTTTTCGTCCGATCTTTCGGACTTATCATCTTTAGTGTCTGCTTTTTCGGACTGATTATCCGCGCTGTCGGCATCATCAGAACTCTCGGCGGCAGTCCCGGCGGCGGGGGCTTCTTCCTCCTCGTCGATCTCATCGGGCAGATCATCGAGCCCGTCAAGGTCATCAAGATCGGCAAGCTCCTCAAAGTCATATTCCGTCGGAGGAGCATTCGGCTGAACGGGAGCGCTCTCCGCCGACTTTTTCCCGCGCGGATAAAGCGTCAGGAAAAGATATTTCGCGCTGATGTCGATACCCTCTTTGACGCTTGCCCTGACGTGTACCGCGACCGAAAAATGCAGCAGCACCACGATCAGCACCAGCAGCGCCAGCATCGTCCACCAGAAAATATGAAAATAGATCAGCAGGACAAACACAGCGATCACGGCGAGTATAATGCCGATCAGCTTGATCCTGCTTTTTGCTTTTGAACGTGACTTGATACCGACACCCCCTTTCGCGGAAATGATGTTCAACAGTTATTCGGCATCGCCGCTGTCTTCCTCGCTGTTCATGACCTCGTCGATCGTAAGCTGAGCCTCCTGTTCGGGGAGGGGCGGCAGCTCGGAAAGCGAGCTGATCTGGAAGGAGCGCAGGAAGGCATCGGTCGTTTTGTAGGCGATCGGCCGCCCCGGGAGCTCGAGCCTGCCCGCCTCGCAAAGCAGCCCCTTTTCTACGAGCGAATTGACGGTCGAGGACGAGTCCACGCCGCGCACGCTCTCGACAAAGCTCTTGGTCACGGGCTGATTGTAGGCAACGATCGTGAGCACCTCCATCGCCGCTGCGGAGAGGGCGGTGTTCTTTCTGATCTCGAATGCCTGCTTGATCTGCTCGGAAAAGCGCTGCTTGGTCGCAAGCTGATAGCTGTCCTCAAGGCGCAGCAGCTCGATGCCCGAGTCCTCACGCGCATATTTTTCTTCGAGCCGTGCGATCACCTCTTCAAGCTCGATCGGCTCTATACCCGCCGCGAGTGCGAGCTTGTCTGCCTCGCAGGGGTCGCCGCTCGCAAAGAGTATCGCTTCGGCGGCGGCTGTCTTTTCGGTCATATCCATGCAGTTTCCTCATTCTGTATTTTATGTATCAAAGTATCAGCTGTCCGAATTTGCGGACAGTTTTTATATCCTCAGCAGCAGTGCCGCGCGGTAATCACGACTGTCATCGGCGAGCGGAGCGCTGCCCCAGTAGTAGCGGCGGGAGTTGTAGTTCGGTCTGAAAGCGGCCGCGGGCTGTTCCGTATAGTCCGCGGGCAGAAGGATCGCTTCGTGTACGGGAGAGCTTCTGTCCAAATCATCGGACTGTTCGGGCAACTCGCTGCTGTCCGATGTTTCGGACTGTTCCCGCACTGTCGGTGCGGTCTGCACTGTCGGCGCG
>CAMOFU010000031.1 GCA_946613705.1 uncultured Clostridia bacterium | reverse complement strand
GCTCGGGTGTCATTTCCGAGCTGTTTACCATCACGCCGTCTATAAGTCCCTTGCCGTAAAGCTCGTTCTGTCTTTCGGTGGTGATGCGCCCGCCGTAAAAGACAGGCAGCTCCTCGGTCAGCTCGGGGAGGACGTTTTTCAGGGCAGCCTTGACAGCTCCGAGCATATCCTCGGCATGGGCGTTATCGGTGACTATGCCCTCATACTCGCGCATCGGGCGGTAGATGACACCGACACGGTAGGCATCATCGAGAGTAACATCGGCAAGACCTGTGCCGATCTGTGCCTTGATGACCTCTGCTGCCGTACCGTCATCGCACATCTTATCATTCTCACCGACACACAGCACAGCCTTCATTCCGAGCGAGAGCATCGCCTTCATGCTCTTGCGGTACTGCTCGGAGGTCTCGCCTAAGATATATCTGCGCTCGGGCAGTCCGAGCATACCGCAGTGCGCACCGATCTTCACGAGATAGTCGGGCGAGGGCACCGAGGTCACAGCCTGTGCCGAGAAGCACTGCGAGCTGAGCTTTACGAGGTGCCTGTCGGGTATCGCGGCGCAGACTGCCTCGAGCGAGCGGGTCGGCAGGCAGGCAAAGAGCATTATCTCCTCCATGCGTTCATATTGCAGGGTGTTGTCAACGAGATAGTTTATCTCGTCAATGATCTGAGCGGTGGGGCGCTCGTCGTCGAAATTGTAAAAATAGAATTTAAGCATTGCTGTCCCTCCTTAATGTGATAAGAACGTTATTCAGCCCTATGGCTCTTGAATATGTAACATCGTCCGCGATGCTGTTTATCATTTTCAGGTTAGTGAAGGTGTCCTCGCTGTCCTCGTCGGTCTTTGAGGGGTCGAAGGTCTCGCCGTTGTCGTGTACGGAGAGTATCAGCTCGGCGGGGGCTATGCGGCAGATCATATCTATCTGCGGCTTTTTCCTGCCGTTATTGTGCAGCCTGATATGCTCGACTATCTCCTCTGCGAGCAGGCCGAGCCGAGCGGCCTTTGTCTTTTCAACTTTGTTTTCAAGACACAGGTCTTCAAGCTGACGGGAGATCCCCGATGCCTGTTCCTGCTCGGGTCTTAGGCTTACGTCCCACCAGACCTCATTTTCGGGTATCCTTTCGTGCAGCAGCACACCGCTGTATTTATCATTCTTTGCTCTTGAGATCAAAAAGCATACGGCAAAGAGTATCACAGCCGTAAGCACCTCTGTCAGCAGGAAAGCCCACCAGATGCCGCTCACGCCGAACGCAGCCGAAAGGCCGTAGGCAAGGGGGATTATCAGCGCCATGCCGCGCAGCAGAGTTATCATAACGGATACCGACTTCTGCTTTACCGACTGGAAGTAGTTCATCATGACGTAGCAGACGCTCATTCCGATCAGGCTTGCCGAGAATATCCTCACGGCAGGCACACCTATCCCGAGCTGAGCCTCGGAATTGACACCGAACAGTCCGAGCAGCAGCTCGGGGAATATCCAGACAAATACCGTAAGCGCTGCGCAGCAGGTCACAACGAAGCGCAGTGTTTTCTTTATGACGATATCCATTCCGCGGTAATCCTTCTCGCCGAAGAGCAGGCTGATTATCGGTGTCATCGTATCCGAGCCGCCCGAGACGAACATGGAGAAGAACGTAAGCGAGAAGTTGCAGACCGAGAACACCGCGATAGCGTCCTTTCCGCCTGTCCTGATAACAATGCGGTTGAGCAGCACCGACTTGAAGAACAGCAGCACCGTATTGATGACAGAGGATATCGCAGCCGTTATCAGCTCGCCCAGATATTTCAGCTCGTCAGCCGCGAGCCTTACCGTCCGCAGCGAGCGCTTTTTGCTCATAAGGTAGTATAGCTCTGCTGCGAATGCCGCGGCATAGCCGATGACAGTTGCGAGCGCAGCGCCGTCGGTACCCATTTTGAACACGCCCATCAGCAGCAGGTCACAGGCGAGGTTGACGGCGTTTGCGATGACAGGGACGGCAGACGCGAGCTTGGGCATACCGTCAAGCCTGATTATGAACATCAGTGACGGAGTGAAGATCATAAAGAACGAGCCGTAGAACAGATACTTGATATAGGCATCGACCAGCGGCTTCAGGCCCTCCTCGTTGCAGAGCAGGTCGGTTATGCTGCCGCGCAGCACTGTGCCGAGTATCGTAACGATCGCCGAGACTGCGGCGGCGGATATGAGCGTGAGCGTGAACAGAGCATTTGCCTTGCGCAGCTTCCGCTCGCCTATGGCAATTGAAATGCAGATCATACCGCCGAGCCCGAACATAAAGAACAGCGCCTGCATAAACAGCACTACAGGCTCGGAGATATTGACTGCCGAGAACTCGTTGTCTCCGAGCATACGCGAGACGATGATGCCGTCAACGAAGGCTGCGAGCAGCAGCGACATCGTGCTGGCGATAGTCGGCAGAAGGTATTCATTGAATTTTTTTATCAGCAGATCGCCGTTTCTGTTGAGCATCAGCTGTCGCCTCCTATGTCAAAGAATCTCAGCCCTTTAAGTATCGAGAGGAAGTTTGAGATATAGTCCGCGTCCGTGATCGGCCAGCTGAAGCCGAGGCGGTAGAGCGCCTGAGAGGTAAAGGTATTGTCCGCCTTTATCATCTCAAACTGCCTTTCCTTATCCTTGTTGTCGTAGGCAAGGAGAGTGGTGAGCAGCGCTGCCTTCCCCGGATCGTTCTGAGCTTTGCCGAACCGCTTTAAGAACTCCTCCATCTCGACGAGCTCGAGGCCGAGCCCTATCCTGCGCATCTCTATTATTATATCGCCGAGAGGGATATAATGGTTGTTGAACGGGTGGAAAATGCAGCAGCTGTCGGGCGTTCTGATGAGCCTGAGGATCGCTTTGGCAGTCTCGTCTATCGGAGCAAGCTCCACCATATAGTCCATCATATCATATGGGAACGCGCCGATAGCAAGGTAGGCTCTGAGCCTGCCCATAAAGCCGTTTGAGAGCAGATTTATCTGGAACTCCCTGTCGGCGGCACGCGGTGCAAGGTTGCCGACACGCATGATCTTGCCCCTCAGCCCGTCCCTGACTGCTTCGAGCACGAGCCGTTCTGCCGAGAACTTGCTCCGAACGTACTGATTGTCTATCGTCTGACCGATATAGAGCCTGTGCTCGTCGAAGAATGCGTCCTTTCCGGGGAAGCCGTTGACGCTGTCCCCCGCGACACTGCCCGTGGAGATCTGCACGATCATGCTGCCGTGTCTGCGGCAGAACTCTATAAGGTTCTTCACTCCGCCGGTGTTTACCCTTTCGATATCATCGGTCTCGGAGAAGTGCTTTACGAGCGCCGCGCAGTTTATCACGGTGTCGAGCTGTACACCGTCAAGCTCTCCGAACCAGCTGTCGGAGGTGATGTCGCCCTCTATTATATGCAGCCTGTCCTCATAGCCGGCGATGCGGTCCTCGAAGTAATAATAGAGCAGTGTTTTCAGATGCCTTTGCACATCGAGCCGTCTGCTTCTTCTGAGCAGGCACCACACCTCGCTGTCGGTATTGTGCAGCAGCTCGTAGAGGATATGTATGCCCAGGAAGCCCGCCGAGCCTGTCAGCAGGACGTTCCCGACAGCGTTTTCCTCTCTGATATCCGAAAGGCTGCTGCCTTCGATGAGCCTGTTAAGCTCTGTATAGTCATAGTCGGCGAAGTCGTCGTAAGCGCCCTTCCCTCTGCCGAGCTTGGCAGCGAGAGCGCGGGGAGTTTTGAGTGCGAACACATCGCCGTAGGATATCTCGTAGCCGAGCGCCGCAGCCTCGATGATGACGCTCGTAACGGTCAGCGAGCTGCCGCCGAGGTCAAAGAAGCTGCTGTCAGCACCTGCCCTGTCAAGTCCCAGCACTCTCGCAAATATATCGCAGAATGCCTTCTCCTCGGCATTTGATGCCTCGGTGAACTCGGCTGCCTGCGAGAGTTTCGGGGCGGGCAGTGCCCGCCTGTCTGTCTTGCCGTTCGGTGTGACAGGCATCTCGTCAAGCCTTATCATGGACGTAGGTACCATATACTGCGTCAGCCGCTTTGAGATATGCGCAAGCACAGTTTCCTCGTCAACGCTCTCATCGGCCGAATAGTATCCGCAGAGATGCTCTGCGCCGTTTATCCTGCCGATGATGACTGCCGCCTGCTTTACCCCCTCGCAGGAGAGTATCGCCTTCTCGACCTCACCGAGCTCTATGCGCAGTCCTCTCAGCTTCACCTGATCGTCTGTCCTGCCGAGTATCATAACGTCGCCGCCGTCGGTCCAGCGTGCATAGTCTCCTGTCTTGTAGACACGCTCGCCGTTGTATTCGGTAAAGCTCTTCGCAGTCAGCTCGGGGGCATTCAGATAGCCTGCCGCAACTCCCGCTCCGCCTACATACAGCTCTCCCACTGCGCCGATCGGCAGCGGGTTCCCGTCGGGATCGGTGATATATTCGTTCACGTTCAGGAGCGGCCGTCCAACGCAGACCTCGCTGCTTTCCGTCAGCTCCTTGGCATTGCAGGACACGGTTATTTCGGTGGGACCGTAGGTGTTGAATATCCTTGCCCCTGTGACCGCCTTCAGGTTTTCGAGCAGCTTCGGCGAATACTTCTCTCCGCCGCACATTATTATCCTGCACCCTGCCAGCACCTCTCTGAACGCAGGCAGCAGCATATACTGCTCCAGCCTCGATGGGGTAGCATTGAAAACGTCACCGCCCGTCCGTCTGAACAGCTCGCAGAGCAGCTGCGGCTCCTTTGTCTGCGCTTCGTCCGCAAGCACGAGTGTGAGCCCGCTGCAAAGCGCTGCGGCAGTCTCCTTGAGCGACATATCGAACGACACCGTCGTTACCGAGACATAAACGTGTCCCTCCCGTGCCAGTGCATTGATGTGTATGTTCGCAGGGTCGGGCGTGAGATAATTCGCAATGCCCGAGTGCCTGATGACAACGCCCTTCGGCCTGCCCGTCGAGCCCGAGGTGTAGATCAGGTATGCCGTGTCCTCGGGTGAAACGCCTGTTTCGGGCTTTGAGTCATCGGTGCATTCAAGCAGCCTGTCAATATATATCTCATTGCCGAAGCCGCGCGGCTCGTCGGTTATGATGAACCTTGCACCGCTGCTCGACAGTATATATCCTATACGCTCGGCAGGGTATTCGGGGTCGCAGGGGATATAAGCGCCGCCCGCCTTCATTACGGCATACATCGCAATGATCTGCCTGCTCGTTCTCGGCAGGAGTATCGCTGCCCTGTCTCCCTTTTTCAGTCCGAGCCCGATGAGCGCATTCGCAGCCCTGTTCATCTCCCTGTCCAGCTCACGGTAGCTGTATGTTCTGTCACAGGCGATAAGCGCCGTTTTGTCGGGGTGAGCCGCAGCCTGTGCTTCAAACAGCCCGTGGAAGAGCCCGATGCCTGTCTCGGCGCGTCCGCCTCTGCCGATGATGTCAAGCCTTGCCCTGTCCTCGTCTGTCAGCATACTTATCCTGCAAAGCCTGCCGTCGGCATCGGAGATCATCGACCTTGCCGACTGCGCTATTGCGGAGGAAAGCAGCATTCCCGCTCTCTCGCTGTAGAATGCATTATTGCAGATCACCCTGACGATAAAGCTGTCCGCATCGTCCTCGATATATATGGACACGGGGAACTTGGGCACAGCCTCGATCATCGGCTCGTCGCAGGCAGTCTCGCCCTCTATCACGATCTTCTCATCGACCCCGACCTGATAGGCATAGTTTATCTTTGAAGCAAAGCCGTATCTGTCGAACAGCTTGATGAACGGATAAGCGCTGTTTCTCTGCGCCGCATTGAATGCCGCCCTTGTGTCTGTCAGGAACTGCGCTGCTGTACGCTCGGTGTCTATGAATGCGTGCAGCGGCAGGTTCTTTACGAACATACCCAGCGAGGAGATGAACCTTACGTCCTCTCTGCCGCCCGAGATCATCGACATATAAACGTGCCGCTCGCCCGTCAGCCTGCTCACCGCATACTGTGATGCCGCAAGGAACAGCACCGCGGGAGTGATCCCGAGCCTGCGGCAAAGCTCCTCGGCGGAGCTCCTGTCCACACGGCACACTGCCTCACACGTCCTGCTGTCTGTGTCCTCCTCGCTGCGGTCATGCGGCAGCTCGCTCGCATTCTCGTAATCGGCAAACAGCTCCTTGTAGTATTCCTTTGCCTGCTCGCCCTTTTCGTTGTGCTCGAGCTCTGCGGCTTCCTTTATATATGTATAGTACGAGGCATCATACACAGGCTTTGCGCCCGTTTTGTAGACCTCGGCAAGCTTCTCCATCAGCGCCGCGACAGACAGTCCGTCCATAACGGTATGGTGCGAATCGGTAAGCAGCAGCACACTGCCGCTCTTCTTTTTTATGATCTCGGCTCTGAACAGCGGGCCGTTCGAGAGCTTGAACGGTCTGACGAATGCCCTTTCCTCGGCAGCCGCTTCACCGTCGTCAAGCTCCAGCACGGGCACCTCGGGCACATAGTCCTTCATCTGCACCTGAACAGGCTCACCGTTCTCGATGATTATTTTGGATGTCAGCACAGGGTTGGCTTTTATGATATCCTCGAGCGCAGCTTTAAGCCTTGCGGTGTCGGTGTTTGCCGAGAGCACGGTCTTCATCGGGATATTGTAGATAAGGCTGCCCTCGTTTTTGACACTGTCGAAGTATACTCCGAGCTGCTCTGCGCAGAGCTTTACCCTGTCATCGGGAGCTGCTTCGGAGGCTGCCGCAGCGCCTGCCGCGCTCCTTGCGCCGAGCAGATGCCTTATCACCGTGTTTTCGACCGTTATCACCGAACAGCTCTCGTCCATAAGCTCCGAGGCCTTTATGCTCAGCCCGAACCTTTCGTGGAGCTTTGCCGCGAACATGATCGTCGTGAGAGAGGTGAGCCCCGCAGAGATCAGGCCTGCCGACACATTGCGTGTCTCAAAGCCCGTGATGCTGCTTATCATAGCGCACAGCTCCTCCTCGAGCGCCGTGAGCTCCCTTGCACCGCCTTCCTCCTGCTCATCGGTGCCGAAGGTCGGCTCGGGCAGCTTTCGCTTATCCACCTTGCCGTTGGGTGTCAGCGGTATCATATCGGTCTGCACCGTCGCGGACGGCACCATATACGGCGGCAGCTCCTCGCCTATAAAGCGTTCGAGCGCCCTCACATCTATCTTTTCATCGGCGACAACATATGCGACCACTGCCTTGCCGCCGCTCGGAAGATCGCGGGCAGTGACACAGGCATCGGTTATGCCCTCGAACTCTCTTATCCTGCGTTCTATCTCGGTGAGCTCTATGCGGAAGCCTCTGATCTTCACCTGTTCGTCGCGCCTGCCGACATACTGTATCATACCTCCCGCCAGATAGCGGCATATATCGCCCGTAAGGTACATCCTCTCATACCCCTCACGCGGCAGGACGCTGTTCGCGGGGAACCTTTCCGCAGTCAGGTCGGGACGGTTGAGGTAGCCTCTCGTAACGGGCAGGCCTGCAACCGCAAGCTCACCCACCGCTCCGCAGGGCAGCGGCCGCAGCTGTTTGTCAACGATGTAGACATCGCAGTTGCCGAAGCTCTGCCCGATGGGAACGCTCTCGCAGCGCCTGTCCACCTTGTAGTCGGTTATGTAGATCGTACACTCTGTAGGTCCGTAGGTGTTCACAAAGTCGAACTTTGGCGGGTCGCATGGGACGAGCTTTTCGCCGCCGACCGTGAAGGTGCGCATATACGGGCTTTCGGGGTATGCGGTTATATACTGTCTGCCGAGCTGAGTGGTGCAGTCCATCATGGTGATCCTGCTGCCGATGACGAACTCATGCAGTGCGGGCAGATCGAGCCTTGTCTCCTCGGGGACGATATACACTGCCGCACCCGAGGTGAGTGCGGGGTACATATCCTGCATCGAAGCATCGAAGCCGAATGCACCGAACGCGGCGAACCTGTCGTTCTCGGTAACACCGAATCTCTGTGCGAAGGAGAGCGAGAAGTTGACGAGGTTCCTGTGTTCGAGCATACAGCCCTTGGGCTTGCCCGTCGAGCCCGAGGTGTAGATCAGCGCAAACAGCGAGTCTGCGGCAGGGGGCGTGAGCGTTACGTCCGGATCGTCCCCGAGCGAGTATATCTCGGAAGCGGAGATGACAGTGCCCGTATAGCCGTCGATAGCGTGAACGAGCCCGTCATCGGCTATGACAACGGGTGCGCCCGAATCCTCGAGCATATATCTCAGCCTGTCCTCGGGATAGTTGCTGTCGAGCGGCTGGCAGGCTCCGCCCGCTTTGAGCACCGCTATCGTGCATACGGGGAAAAGCTCGCACCGCTTCACCATTATCCCGACAGGCACCTCTCTGCCTACACCGAGAGCGGTGAGCCTCTTTGCGAGCCGCTCGCTGTACATATCAAGCTCCGAATAGGTGAGCTGCCTGTCCTTGAATACGACCGCTGTCCTGTCACCGTGCAGGCTCACCTGCCTGCGGAACAGGTCAACGACCGTCAGGCTGCGGTCAAAGTCTACCTCGTTGTCGTTCACGCGCTTGTAAAAGTCATAGTCCTTCTGCGAGCAGAGCGCGATATCGGCAAGCTTATCCGCGCTGAGCAGCCCCTTCAGGATATTCATGCACAGAGCGGCAAAGCCCTCCACCGTCTGCGGCAGATAGAGCGAGGCATCATATTCAAATTGCAGCCTGTAGCCGTCCCGCTCCTTGAAGACCGTCAGCGAGAGTTTTGACATCGCATCATCGGTCTTGTAAAGCTCAAACGGCACGGGGGTGCCGTTCCAGTCGGTGTCCCCGAGCATCGCCCCCTGATATACGAACAGTATATCCGAGCTCACACCGTATTCCTCCGACAGCCCGACTATCGAGAGCGCATCGTTCTCTATCGTCCCGAAAAGCAGCTGCTGCACTTCCGCAAGGTATCCCCCGACAGTGAGCGCATCGTCAGCCTTTATGCAGACGGGCAGCGTGTGGACGAGCATACCGAAGGTCCGACGCAGCCTTGCATCGCTCCTGCCGTTTTCGATAAGGCAGAAAAGCGCCTGCTCCTGCCCCGACTGCTTTGCAAGGGCATAGGCGAACGCGCCGAGAAACAGCGTGTTTTCGGTGATGCCCATATCACGGCAGAACCTCTCTGCCCGAGATGCAGTCAGCTGCTCTCCCGTTGTCAGGACGAACTCACCGCCCGTGTGCAGCGGCTTGTCCTCAAATTCATCGGCTATCAGATTTGAGTCGGTCTCGACACCTGCAAGCTGCTCCGCGAAGAACCGCTCTGCCTGCTTGTATCTGTCGCTCTGTTTGAGCTCCTGCTCGTAGGTGCTGAGCATGAACTCGTTCACCTGTTCGGTCATCGGCTCCGCTCCTGCATAGATGCGTGCAAGATTTTGATTGAACAGGGTAACGGAGGTGCCGTCTGTGATAAGGTGGTGCATATCGCTGAACAGGCATACACCTACGGGAGTGACGAACACCGTGAACCGAAACAGCGGACCCTTTGCAAGGTCGAACGGCTGAGTGTATTTTTTGCAGAGCGCTTTAATATCTGTCTCGTCCGTTTTCACAACGGGAACAGCTGTCTCCATATCCGCGTCGGGTACGAAGCAGGGCACTCCGTTGACAGCCTCGGCTCTGACCTTCATAAAGGGATACAGCCCGACCGTGCGCTTTACGGCATCGGCAAGCCTTTGTGCATCTATTTCAAGCTCCGCAGGGAAGAGCATTGATGACGGTGTGTTGTATTCAACTCCCTCGCCGCTGCCGAGGCAGGCAAGGTAGATGCCGAGCTGCGCATCGGTCATCGGGTAGGCAGACCTTTCCTCATATCTGTAGCTGATGCTGTCCGCCTCGGTAAGCCTTGCCGCAAGCCTTGCGGGAGTGCGGCACTCGGCAAGGAGGGCTGTCCGCAGGTCAAACTGCGAGAGCTCGCCCTGCAATTCAACGGCTCTTATGGAGTCTCCGCCGAGGGCGAAGAAATCATCGTCGGCACCGACCCTTTCGGTTTTCAGCACCCTCTCGAACGCCTCGCAGATGATGCGCTCCTTCTCGGTCTCGGGCGCTCTGTACTCTGTTTTCTCGGTGGGGAACTCCAGCTTCTGCAATGCGGGATAATCTACCTTTCCGCGGTCATTTCTGGGCATGGCATCAAGGCGGACAAAGTAGTCGGGGACCATATAATGCGGCAGCGAAACGGCAGCGAAACGCCTTAGCTCCTCGGGGTCGGTCTCCTCGCCCGTGTACCAGCAGCAGAGCTTCTCGCTCGTGCCTGTGTCCGCCGCTATGCAGGCAGCCTCGGTAACGGCACCGTGCCCGAGCATAACGCTCTCTATCTCGCCCAGCTCAACACGGAAGCCGCGCAGCTTCACCATTCTGTCTCGCCTGCCGTGGAACAGCAGCTCGAAGTCCTCGGTGTATTCCATATAGTCGCCCGAACGGAACATACGCTTTCCGTGGGCAAAGGGGCAGTCGGTGAACGCAGCGGCAGTGCGCTCGGGCATACCGTTGTATCTTCGCGCTACGAACGGGCTTGATGTACACAGCTCGCCTATTATGCCCGGGCGGTCGATAAGCCCGCCGTTCTCGTCTGTAAGATAGACCTCGGTGTGCTCCAGAGGTCTGCCGAGCAGACGGGCATCCTCCTTGGTCACTCTGTATCCGAGTATGAGCAGCGCCTCGCTCGAGCCGTAGACCTCAAAGAGATTCTTTTCACCGTGATAAGGTCCCTTGTACTTCTCTCCCGCAAGGAAAACGCTTTCTACAGGCAGCTCGCCGTATCTCTCGTAAAGCACGTTATAGAGCTTGGGAGGCATAAAAATGCTCGTTATGTGCCTGCTCGTCAGAACACCGTAGAGCAGCCCGGCATCAACACGCTCCTGCTCGTCTGCTATGAACACTGCTCCGCCCGAGATGAACGGGGTGCAGATATCTATGAAGGAGGCAGCAAAGGTAAAGCCCGCTATGCAGCAGGTGTAAAGGCTCTCGTCAAAGGGGCGCAGCTTTTCCAGGGAATAGTAGACAGAGCAGAACACAGCCATATCCTGCACAACTCCCTTGGGCTTGCCCGTTGAGCCCGAGGTGTAGATGTAAACGCCCTCGATGCCGTTGTCGGAAAGGTCGAGCGAGGTGTCGCCCTCATTTTCAAAGGCGGCAGCGTCATCTGTCAGCAGAACGGGTATGTCTCCTGCCATGTCCTTCAGCGCGCTCACAGTCAGGCAGAGCGAGGCTCCCGAATCGGAGAGGATAGTCCTTATCCTGTCCTTGGGATAGGCGGTGTCGATCGGCACTATCGCACAGCCCAGCCGTACAGCGGCTATGAACGCGGTTATGTACTCCCTCGTTCTCGGCAGCAGCACGGCTATCCGCGCACCGTTCTCCCCCGCGGCACGCAAAGCCCTGATATCTGTGCCCGCATCAAGGCACAGTGCGCAGATCTGCTCCGCAAGCGAAGCCGAGCGTCTGTTGAGCTCGGCATAGGTATAGGAGCCGCCCGAATCTGCGGCGGCAGTCCTGTCGGGGTGCAGTGCAGCGTTTTTCAGAAAGCTTTGTATAAATGTTTCCATATATATCCTCCCATATGAACAGTTGATAATAAAATAATACTTGTTTCGCAGACAATAATGATTTATCATAATTATAACATATCTGAGTCATAAAACTGTTACTAAACAAAGCAAAAAGCGCCTCTGTTTGTGAATTTTCTGTAAAATTTATCAACGTTTCTTCACACAGCAGCTGACACCGTTCCGACGTTGTTGATTATTTTTAATAAATGTGCTATAATGGATATGGTCACGGAAAGGCGGTGAGACTTCTGGCGCAGAGTACAAGTACGAATACAGATACTAACATGAATAAGAATAATAAGAAGAATAAGAATAAAAGGCATAAGCTGCTGATACAGGTCAGCGCTGTCGTCATTCCGTCTTTTATCATTATGATAGCTGCTGTGCTCATCATGGTCTACAACAGCACCGTTGACAGCTTCCTCGAAGCACAGAATGCTTCTATGACAGAAAAGCTCGAGGAGGTCAGCGATTCAAGCCTGCCTCTGGTCGAAGCCTATATGATCGAATACTGGGAGGAGCATATAGATGAGATGCAGCAGCCGCAGACCGATGAGGAGCGCATAGCATTTGAACAATGCAGCCCCGATGAATATCAGTGGAGCGCTGAGTGGTTTCTCAGACAATCCGAGCTTGCAAAGAGCTACTGCGCAAAAAGCTATTATCAGTTTATGAAGGATGATTTCATCTTTCGGATGGATATGCATAATTTCCGAAGCATTTTCCTGATGGACGTCGGTGAGAAAAACACGGGAATGATACTCTATGAGGAGACCTTTGACGGCGAAGAACACGCTCCCGGCGATATAGTCGGGCTCGACCTGTCTGAGCACAAGGTGCTCAAAGACCTTAACAGCGATCCGACGACCGAGCCTGTTTTTGAAAGGACCGAGAACTTTCTGCGCGACCGCAGCAGCTATTATATAGGCTATAAGCTCATCGACAGCAGCAGCAATGTCACCGCTGTGCTCGGCATAACCTATGACTGGAGCGTTTTTCAGCATTCACTGGATAAGACCTTCATACACACCCTTGTTATATGCATCGCTTTTATGCTCGCAGCTATGGTGATACTGTCTCTTATGCTCTTCCGCAGAGCTATAAAGCCTATCGAAAGGATACAGAACGGAGTAAACAGATACATAAGCTCCAAGGACAGCAGTCAGGTCAGGGAGGATATGGCAAAGATCAGCACAGGCAATGAGCTTGATACCCTCTCGGAAAATATCACCGAGCTGGCAGATTCGATAGACCGCTATACCGAGGAAAACATCAGGCTCACCAAGGAGCAGGAAAGAGTTTCATCGGAGCTGTCGCTGGCAAGGAATATACAGGCGGGTCAGCTGCCGAGCGATTTCCCCGCCTTCCCCGAAAGGAAGGAGTTCGACATATATGCTTCGATGACCCCCGCGAAGGAGGTCGGCGGAGATTTCTATGACTTCTTCCTGACTGACGACGATCATCTTGCGCTCGTTATCGCAGATGTATCGGACAAGGGTATGCCTGCGGCACTGTACATGATGATGACAAAGCTTCTGATAAACAACCTTGCTATGATGGGGCTCCCGCCGCATGAGGTGCTCGAACGCACCAATGAGACACTTACCCATAACAACAGGCAGAATATGTTCGTTACCGTATGGCTCGGGATCCTCGAGATCTCCACAGGAACAGTCACAGCCTCAAACGCAGGTCACGAATATCCGATAATAAAGCAGCCGAACGGCAGTTTCGAGCTGTTCAAAGACAAGCACGGTTTCGTGGCGGGTTCGTTCAGCGATACAAAGTATAACGATTATCGGTTTACTCTTGAAAAGGGGGCAGTGCTATTCGTTTTCACCGACGGAGTGAGCGAGGCAAGAAATGCCGACAGGGAAATGTTCGGCACCAAGAGACTGCTTGAATGCATGAACAGGCTGACCGACGCTGCACCGAAGGAGCTGCTCGAGGGCGTTCACGATGCGGTGGATAGCTTTGTCGGGGACGCACCGCAGTTTGATGACCTTACCATGCTGGGGCTGACGATGCGGTAATATGCCGATACGGAAAATACTTGATCCCAATTTATATACGGAGGTAATTGCAATGAGCATAAGAATGAACAAAAACAAGAACGAGCTGACGATAGAGATCGACGGCAGCCTTGACACCTTCACCGCGCCCGAGCTTGAAAATCGGCTCGACACCGTCCTTGAGGGCATTGATAAGCTGATATTTGAGTTTTCACAGCTTGAATACATCTCGAGTGCGGGGCTGCGGGCGCTGATCTCTGCGGTGAAGATAATGAGCGGTCGGGGAGAGCTGGTCGTAAGAAACGTCCGCCCCGAGGTTATGGATATACTCGAAATGGCAGGCTTTGCGGATAAGCTCAACATCGAATAAAACAGAACATAAATAATAAATAATAAATAATAAAAAATAAAGAAGAAAGAATAAACAAGGTGTCCGCTTTGCGGACGATTTTGAAAACCGTCGCCGAAGGCGATACATTGTTTATTCTTTCTTATTTTTGTTTAGCAAGTCAAGGAGAATAGACGTCATCTTTGATGACGTCGGTAATTATGACGGAAAGCTGGCAGATGATGTGCAGAGGCGTTAGCCGCGGGTCGTGCGGTGTTGCCTTAATAAC
>CAMOFU010000030.1 GCA_946613705.1 uncultured Clostridia bacterium | reverse complement strand
GACCATGACGATGACGACGACGAGCACGAGCATCACCACCACCACGATCACGGTCATCACCACCACCATGCCGACGATGTGTTTACAAGCTGGGGAGCAGAAAGCGCTAAGAAGTTCACCAAGGAGGAGATCACAGCGGCGCTCGAGGCTCTCGGCGACGAGGAGAAATACGGAATGGTGCTCCGCGCAAAGGGCATAGTTCCCGCAGTTGACGGCAGCTGGATACACTATGATTATGTTCCCGGGACTCCCGATGTGCGCAGCGGCTCGGCAGGTGTTACGGGCAGACTGTGCGTTATCGGTGCTAAGATCAATGAAAAAGCTATCGCCGAGCTGTTCGGTGTTGAGGAGGCGTAAAAAATGCCCGATATGTCCGAGAATTTTCTGCCTGTCTATCTTTTCACGGGCTTTCTGGAGGGCGGCAAGACCACCTTTATCCGCCAGACGCTGAACGACCCGCGCTTTGACAACGGTGACAGCACACTTGTGATACTCTGTGAGGAGGGCGAGGAAGAGCTCGATCAGACGGCGCTGACGATCCGCAAGAGCAAGATCACCGTCCGCACGATAGAGGACCCCTCCGAGCTGAACGAGGCGAATTTCCGTAAAATGGTGGACGAGACGGGTGCCAAGCGCATTATGCTCGAATACAACGGAATGTGGCAGCTGAAGGAGCTGTTCGATGCATTGCCCGAGGACTTCGCGATCTATCAGGAGATGTGCTTTGCCGATGCGCAGACCTTTATCAACTTCAATCAGAATATGCGCAGCCTTGTGGTCGATAAGCTGCAAACTGCCGAGCTGATAGTATTCAACAGATACTCAGACGATGTTGATATGATGACGCTTCACAAGATCTGCCGCGGTGTGAGCAGGGGGATAAACATAGCCTATGAGTATTCAGACGGCCGTGTGAAGTACGACGATATCCAGGACCCGCTGCCGTTTGATGTGAACGCTAAGGAGATAACGCTTGCAGACCGCGACTATGCACTCTGGTACCGAGACATCATGGAGGAGCCCGGAAAGTACGAGGGCAAGATCATGCACTTCCGCGGGCTTGTGGCTACCGACCCGAAATTCCCCGCACATACCTTTGCGGTGGGCAGGCACGTTATGACCTGCTGTGTGGAGGATATACAGTATATGGGCATTGCCGCCGAATGGGACGGCTCCGACAAGCTCAGCTCACGCGACTGGGTGAATGTTACGGGCAGGCTGGCATTTGAGCGCAGCAGGCTCTACAAGGGAAAGGGTCCCGTTCTGCACGTTACCGAGGTGAAGGCAGCGGAGCCTCCCGCTCAGGAGGTCGCAACATTCTACTGACAGATACAGTTATACCGAATACAATTGCTGATTGCTCCCTTGACCCTGCGGCCTTGGGAGCGATCTGATAGAAAGAGGGTTTTGACCGTTATGTTTGAAAAAGAGATCGAGAGATATTACGACGAGCACCTTGACGAGATGCTTGCTTCGCTCGCGGAGCTGATCGCGATAGACAGCTCGTTCCGCGACCCCGCTCCCGAAAAGGGTATGCCGTTCGGTGAGGGCTCGGCAAGAGCGCTTGCATGGGTGCAGAGCTTTGGTGACAGCATCGGCCTGCATACGCGCAATATCGACAATCACGTTATAGCTATGGACTGGGCGGAGAAGGAGCCCGTGCTGGCGATACTCTCGCACGCTGATGTAGTGCCCGCAAATCCTGCCGAGTGGACGACACCGCCGTTTGAGCTGAGTGTCCGCGAAGGGAATATTTACGGCCGCGGTTCGGTGGACGATAAGGGGCCGACGGTCGCGGTGATGTATGCGGCCAAGTGCCTTAAAGAGCTGGGGGTGAAGCTTGACAAGAGCTTCCGTATGGTAGTCGGCGGCAACGAGGAAAGAGGCTGCCACGATATCGAGTATTATGAGACCAAGGAGAGCTTTCCCGATATGGTGATAACTCCCGACGGGTCTTTCCCTGTGCTGAACTGTGAAAAGGGTGTTATCCACATGACCTTTTCAGCTCCGTTTGCCGACGATGATATCAGCGGCATCAGGGCAGGTTCGGCGATCAACGCTGTCCCCGACAGCTGCATTGTAACGGCAGCGGACGGAGAGCGTGAGTATTCGGGCAAGGCAGCTCACGGTTCCCGCCCCGAAAACGGAGATAATGCGATAACGAAGTTCCTTTCGGAATATAGCGGCGGGAATGCGCTGCTCGTCGGGCTTAAAAGGCTTTTCCCGCACGGTGAGTTTGACGGTGCCTCCTGCGGCATGGGCTTTGAGGACAGCGTGACGGGCAGGATGACCTGTTCGCTGAATATGCTCAATACCGTGGACGGAAGGCTCTGCGGCGGGATAGATATACGCTTCCCGATAGACCGCACCTGTGCCGAGATAAGCGGCATAATTCTCGGCAGGCTGGAGGCTGTAGGCTTTTCATCGGACGAGTGCGAGAGCATGGAGCCGCACTATGTTCCCGAGGACAGTCTTCTTGTGCAGACACTGCTCGGCGTATACGAAAAGGTCTCGGGCAGGAAAGGGGAGTGCATCGCCGAGGGCGGTGTGACATATGTTCACAATACGGCAGGCGGAGTTGCATTCGGCGCGGAATACCCGTGGGAGCAGAACAATATGCACGGTGCCGATGAGCATATACCGCTGTCTACCTTCCGTGATAATTTCCTGATGTATGCTCACGCGATCATTGAGCTGTGCTCCGATAAACAGGGTCGGTGATCTTTTCTGAAAATTAGTTTGACATTCTCTTTTATTTATGGTATAATGTGGCATATCACTATTGACTGATAAGGAGAGATGCGGAATGAGATCTTTAACTAAATATATCTGTGCCGTGCTTGCAGCTGCTATGCTGACGATATGTGCAGGCTGCTCGGTGAACAGCAATGACAGCAATAGCAGCAAGGCGGAAACTTCCGCCGCAGCCTCGACTGACGGATCTGCCTCTGAGGCTTCGTCGGCGGGCGATGATGCGGCTGATACCGATGACGGCAGTGATGCTTCTGCCGACAATGCCGCGCAGATCACCCTTGACGGCAGTTCTGCAAAGATAAGCGACGGTGCGGCAGGTGTGACAGCCGACGGCAGCACAGTGACTATCACAGCGGCAGGCGACTACACCTTCACGGGTACCCTTGACGACGGACAGATACTCGTGAACGCTCCCAAGACCGATAAGGTGGATATCTATTTCAACAACGTAACGGTCAGCAGCAGCACATCCGCACCGATACGGGTCGAGCAGGCGGACGGAGTTACGCTGCATCTTATGGAGGGCACGGTCAATACCTTTGCGGACTCGGCATCAAACAGCTTCTCTGCGTGCATCTCGGCTAAGGACGATCTTACGATCAAGGGCAAGGGAACGCTCAAGGTCACAGGCAGCGCAAAGCACGCGATCAAGAGCTCGAACGACGTTAAGATAAAGAACGGTGTGCTGGAGCTGAGTGCTGTGGGAGCAGGTGTCTACGGTGAGGATAAGGTGCAGCTCACAGGCGGCAGCATCACGATAGTTTCCTGCAAGGACGGCATCAAGTCGGTGATCGACGAGGGCGGCGAGGCAGGAAAGGGCATCGTTACCTCCGAGAACACGACCGTGGATATCCAAAATGCTTCGGGCAACGGCATCGAGGCAACAACGAGCGTTACCGTAAAGAGCGGCAGCATCAGGATCCATTCGGCAAAACAGGCTGTCAACTGCGACAGTCAGACTCTTGCCGAGGGTACCGTCGAGAAGTATTGACAGAAATAAACAGCTCCCTCGCTTTTGGTGAGGGAGCTGTAATGCTATCTGTATACTGTCCGTAAGCTCTGTCACATCAGCGAAAGCTGCTCGTCGCTGAGAGTGACCGTGCTGCCCGAGCTGAGCGAAGCCTTTACGTCGATGAAGCGCTGGTTGCGGCTGCCGCGGAATTTGAGTTCAAGGCTGCGCTGTTCAAGTATGAAACGGCCGTCGATGATGTAATCGCATTCGCGCAGCAGCTCCATATAGCCGTTTTCATCGGTCGCCTGTGCAATAAGCTCTTCAAAGTCAAAGCCTGTGAAGGCGATAACGTTGAGCGGGAAGTCTTTGAAGGCGTGTATCCTGCGGGCAAGCTCTGCCATCGGCTTCGCCTGATAGAACGGGTCGCCGCCCGAAAGGGTGACTCCGTCAAGCAGGGGGTCGTTAATGATCTGCTCAAACACCTCGTCGGTGTCAGCCTCGAAGCCGCCGTTCATATCCCAGGTCTGAGGATTGTGGCAGCCCTTGCAGTGATGCAGACAGCCCTGCGTCCAGACCGTGAAGCGGAACCCCGGGCCGTCTACTATAGATTCGGGGGTAAGCCCCGCACATCTGAATTTCATATTTTTATACTCCGTGTGTCTTATCAACAGTCATGATCTGATATCAGAAGTCAAACGGCAGATAAGCGGCTCCCACTGCGAACAGCACCGCAGGCAGCATATTCGCTACCCTCAGCAGCTTCCCCCATACGAGGTTTACACCCACGCAGAAGATCAGCACGGAGCCGATCAGCGAGAGGTAAGCAGTCGCTAAGTCGGTCATGACGGGAGCGATCAGCCGCGCCAGCAGGGTGATGCTTCCCTCAAAAAGAAAGATCGGTATTGCAGAGAATGCGCAGCCCTTGCCCATAGACGATGTCATAACGGCAACGATCAACATATCCAGCACCGACTTGACCGCCAGCACCGACCAATCACCGCTGATACCGTCCTTCAATGCACCGACGATGGCCATAGCACCGATGCAGACAGTCAGCGATGCTGTGACAAAAGCGTTCACAAAACCCGCATCGCCGCTGTTTCCCGTCTTCCGCTTCAGCCACTCGCCAAAGCGTTCAAAGCCCTTTTCTATACCGATCAGTTCACCGATAACGGTTCCCAGTGCAAGGCACAGCACCACGAGCATAGCCTTGCCGCTGACGAGCTTTCCCGTTTCTTTTTCTGCCGTGAGCATACCCTCCATTGCGCCCGCGACGGCGATAAACAGTACACTCACTCCGCAGGTCTTTATAAGCGCCTGCTGTTTTTCTTCGTCAAACAGTTTTTTTACTATTCCGCCAACAACACCGCCGCCTATTACAGCAGCGGTGTTGATAAGAGTTCCTAAGCCGATCATCAGTTTCAGATCTTTATATCTGTATGTATTGATCTCAGCAGCTGCAGGTGATACGTCTGATGCGCTCGTGAGCCGATCTCTTGTGCTCTGCCTCGCTTCTTCCGCACAGCGGGCACTTGTCGCCGATGATACCTGTATATCCGCAGACGGGATCGCGGTCAACGGGGTGATTGATAGCTCCGTAGCCGATGCCCTGCTCCTTCATGCAGCGGATTATCTTCTCGAATGCCGTGATGTTCTGAGTCGGGTCGCCGTCCAGCTCGATGTAGGAGATGTGTCCCGCATTGGTGAGTGCATGGTAGGGCGCTTCTATCTTGATCTTATCAAATGCATTTATATTATAGTATACAGGCACATGGAAGGAATTGGTATAATAATCCCTGTCGGTAACGCCTGCGATCTTGCCGTAGCGCTTTCTGTCCATGCGGACAAATCTGCCTGAAAGACCTTCGGCGGGGGTAGCCAGCAGCGAGAAGTTCATACCGGTGCGCTTGGTCTCTTCATCAAGGCGCTTTCTCATATGCTGTACTATCTCAAGGCCGAGCTCTCTTGCCTCCTCGCTCTCACCGTGATGCTTGCCGATAAGGCTCTTTAATGTCTCCGCCAGACCGATGAAGCCTACAGAGAGTGTGCCGTGCTTGAGCACCTCGCCCACCTCGTCGTTGATATCCAGCTTATCGGAGTCTATCCATACGCCCTGACCCATCAGGAACGGATAATTCTTTACCTTCTTGCTTGCCTGTATCCTGTAGCGGTGCATCAGCTGCGCAATGCAAAGGTCCATCATATCGTCGAGCTTCTCAAAGAACTCGCCTACATTGCCCTTAGCGTTGATCGCAAGTCTCGGCAAATTGATCGAGGTGAACGAGAGGTTTCCTCTGCCGGTTACGATCTCGCGGCTCGGGTCATGAGCGTTGCCGATAACTCGTGTGCGGCAGCCCATGTATGCTATCTCGGTATTGGGGTCGCCCGGCTTGTAGTATTGCAGGTTGTACGGCGCATCAATGAACGAGAAGTTCGGGAACAGCCTCTTGGCCGAAACACGGCAGGCAAGCTTGAAAAGATCATAATTCGGGTCGGTGGGATTGTAGTTGATGCCCTCCTTGACCTTGAAGATATGTATAGGGAATATCGGTGTCTCGCCGTTGCCGAGACCCGCCTCCTGCGCCAGCAGCACGTTCTTGATGACCATTCTGCCCTCTACCGAGGTGTCGGTGCCGTAGTTGATCGACGAGAACGGTGTCTGTGCGCCTGCGCGGGAGTTCATCGTGTTGAGGTTGTGTATCAGCGCCTCCATAGCCTGATAAGTCGCGCGGTCAGTTTCCTTGTAGGAGGTCTTGTAGGCAAACTTCTGTATTTTGTCAACTGTCTTGGCATCTGCAAACGAGAGCAGTATCTCAGCCTCTGCTTCCTTGTAGCCGTTGTCATATGCCAGAGTTACCTCAACGCCCTTTTCCTTCTTGATCTTATCCATGATCTGCTTGGCGATCTCCATTGAATCGGGAACATCCGCGAGCAGATTGAGTGCGCGGTGGATATTGTCGCGGTAACGGTGGCGGAAGGTCTTCTTCACACCCTCTGCCATGTCATACTCGAACTTAGGCACCGACTGTCCGCCGTGCTGATCGTTCTGGTTGGACTGGATAGCAATGCAGGCAAGAGCCGCATAGCTGGAGATGTCGTTCGGAGTCCTCAGATAGCCGTGACCTGTCGAGAAGCCGCGGTTGAAAAGCTTAGTAAGGTCGATCTGCGTGCAGGTCGTGGTCAGGGTATAGAAGTCAAGGTCGTGGATATGTATGTCGCCCTCAGCGTGCGCCTTTGCGTGGACAGGGTCGAGCACATACATCTCATAGAACTCCTTCGCGCCGACAGAGCCGTATTTGAGCATCGTACCCATAGCCGTGTCGCCGTCGATATTGGCGTTCTCACGCTTGAGGTCGCTGTCCTTTGCGGATTTGAAGGTAAGATCCTCATATACCTTCATAAGACGGGTATTCATCTCTCTTGCGCGTGTTCTGGTGGAACGGTAGAGGATATAAGCCTTTGCGGTAGCTGCGTGGCCCTCCTCGATAAGCACCTTTTCAACACAGTCCTGTATCTGTTCAACAGTCGGAGACTCGAGCTGCTGCTTCATGAGCAGATCGACTACCTTGCCTGCGAGCTCCAGCGCTTCATCGTAATTGCTTCCGCCGACGGACTGAGCAGCCTTGTAGATAGCTCCCGCTATCTTCTCTATATTAAATGTTACGTTTCTGCCGTCGCGCTTTTTGATCTTGATAATCATTTCCCTTTTACCTCCGTATAATGTATATCTCTTGCATTCTGCATCAAGCATTATCACTGTTTCGTGTTCATTTTTGCAGCAGTCCGTTTCTTATGTTCTTATTATGGCATGGTACATGGATCGTCGGACTATCGAGCAAACAGACCACAACATCTTGTGGTCTGTTCGTGAACATTTACAAGTATATAGTATTTTCAGCCCGATGTCAAGTGAATTAGTGCCAAAAAATATACAACACTTTTGTACACCCTGCACAATTGAATGATGAGGGCTGTCTTTGAAGCGTTTTCGCGGAGAGAAAAAAACGTCGAAATGAAAGCAGTCTGCCTTTACACAGAGATTGTTTAAAACAAGCGTAAGGCTTGATATCTTGACAGCGCATATCAAGCCGTTTGGACGGCAGACTGATATAAATTTCACAAACTTGTTGACAGAATCCTCCCGTTAGCTGTAATAAAACGCTGCCGTTTTTTCGGACAGAAACTTTTCGCCCCCCGAAAAGGTCTGCTGTAAAGCTCAAAAGCTTGAACTGACAAGGCGGTATTCATTTTTGAATATGCCGTATACCCTTTGATATATGCAGCTGAACATACTGTTTATGCTCTGCACCCTTCAAAATGCTGTATTCGCACCCGATCGCCGCACTATATATAGTGCAGTACCCGAAAATGCCGTCAGCAGATCACAGAGCGGCTGCTTTTACTGCCGATCTGTATTATCAAAGCTGAAAATCGTGTTCAAAGTTCAAAGCCGAGAATTTGTCTTGCAAAATCGCTTTGAACATGGTATAATAGTATAAGTCAGCAAAAAGAGAGGAGTGCTTCGCACGATGTTCGACCGAAAAAAAGCCAAGGCTGCGGCCAAGAAGGACCTTAAACGCAATTACTGGCTGCTGGTATTCACCTGTCTGATCGTAGCTTTCTTCGGCATATCGGGCAGCAGCTCGCTGCTTCTGACTGTGGCTGAAAACCTGAATGCCGACAATGAGTCGCGCAGCTCGGTGAACGGTGAGGGCGGCAATATCTTTTACGAGTTTGCAAACGGCAATATCTCGCTCAAATTGGACGGCAAGAACATTCTTGCCGATGAGCTCGAACAGGCACAGAAAAAGTTTGATGAGAACAAGCAGAAAAGCTTCAAGCTCGGCGGGCTGGAGGTAAGCTATGCCGAGGGTGAGTTTGCCAAGGTGGCAAATATGTTCGCTACGGGCTCCTATATTAATACGATCTACAAGGGCATGAGCAAGCTCACAGGCTCAAACGAGGCGGCGGCGGTCATAGTTGTTGTGCTGAGTATGGTGCTGCGTATCGTGCTGACCTTCTTCGTGCTCAATGTATTCGCTGTCATTTCAAGCAGGATATTCCTCGAATCCCGTATCTACGGCAAGATACCGCTCAAACGCTTCTTTTTCCTGCTCAGGCAGAAGAAGTGGCTTCACACTGCTTGGGTGCTGCTCGTAAGAGAGATCTTTCAGTCGCTGTGGAACCTTACGGTCATCGGCGGTGTCATCAAGCATTACTCCTATTCAATGGTGCCTTATATAATGGCAGAGAATCCCTCCATGTCTGCAAGAGATGCTATTACTCTTTCGCGGACGATGATGAAGGGGCATAAATTCGAGTGTTTCAAGCTCGGTATGAGCTTCTTGGGCTGGATAGTGGTCGAAGCTTTGACCTTAGGTGTTGCCGGTCTGTTTTTCACCGAGCCGTATAAGTCCGCTGTATATGCCGAGTTCTATGTTTCGATGCGTGAGCAGGCTGCTGCGGCAGAGCTCCCGAATGCAGATATGCTCAATGATGAGTTCCTTTACAGACAGGCTACGGGGGAGGAGCTTGCAAGGGCTTATCCCGATATCGAGGAAATGGCAGAGCGCACTGCCGCCTTCAATGACAAATATACGGGGGCAAGGGCTTTCTTTGCAAATGTGTTCGGTATCGTACCTTCCTACAGCGAGCGCACCGAGGCTATCGACCGCAACGAGGTCGAGAAGATCAAGGTCAGCCACTTCCGCGATGAGCTGGACGGGCAGTCCTATCCCACAAGGCTCGCAGTTATACCTCCCTCCGAGGGGCGCGACAGGCTCGGCACTATATTCTATACGAGAAGCTACTCCGTCACCTCGCTGATACTTATGTTCTTTATCGGCTGCTTTATCGGCTGGGTGTGGGAGTTTATCTACAAGTTTATCGAGACGGGCAACTTTGTCAACCGAGGAGTGCTGCACGGCCCGTGGCTGCCGATCTACGGCTCGGGTGCGGTGATGATACTGGTCGTGCTCAAAAAGTTCAGGCGCAGTGCAGTCGCAGAATTTTTCGCGGCTGTAGTGCTCTGCGGTATCATCGAGTATTTCACCGCCTATCTGCTGGAGCTCACTCATAACGGTCAGAAGTGGTGGGATTACAGCGGCTACTTCCTGAATATCCACGGCCGTGTCTGCGCAGAGGGTCTTATGGTGTTCGGTATCGGCGGTGTTGCGTTCGTCTACTTCGGCGCTCCGATGCTCGATAATCTGATAAGGCGGATAAAGCATAAGACGGCGGTTGTGATATGTGCAGTTCTTTTAACGGTGTTCACGGCTGATTTCATCTATTCGCAGATCAACCCGAACACAGGAAAGGGCATAACAGATTACGCAGATTCCCGTGCAGCAGACAGTGCTGCCGAGAGCGGTATTGAGTAAAGGAGCAGGTCATGGCACAGATCACCAAGAATTTGATCACCGAAAGCGTGTTCAGACTGGCTGAGAAAAAGCCGATCAACAGGATAACCGTGCGCGACATAGCGCAGGACTGCGGCATAACACGAAACACCTTCTATTACTACTTCCATGATATCTACGATGTTTTTACCACCTTCCTTGAAAGCTGCATGGACGAGATCTATAAGAAGAACAATGCCGATGAGGGACTGTTCGATTTTATGGAGCTGGCCTCGAAATATAAAAAGGTCTGGCTCAACTGCTATAAGACTATCGGGCATGAACGGCTGTCTAAATTCG
Organism: uncultured Clostridia bacterium; assembly: GCA_946613705.1. Lineage (GTDB taxonomy): Bacteria > Bacillota > Clostridia > Oscillospirales > Ruminococcaceae > FB2012. The sequence goes on along the minus strand of CAMOFU010000030.1, from coordinate 4,386 downwards.
CGGGAGAGAAGATAAGATACCTTATCATGCATACCTTTGATGCCGAGGGCTACCGTGATAAGATCTCGGCTGTGGATCTCGATATTATCTGCACATTCTATGAGGAGGCCTTCTTCGGACTGCTTATGCGCTGGCTCCAGGATAAGATGTCCGACGATCCCGAAAAGATGACTGCTTCTCTCAACAGGATAAGGATACTCTTCGACGGACAGCTTGAGCTGCTGGCAAAGAACAGTCAGAAGGATTAAAGATTAAAAATTAAAACATTTAATTAATAATACAATTTGGCGCGTGTGTACTTAATTTGTGCAAACGCGCTCTTTTGTATGTAGTAATGTTTGGGCAAATGATGTAAAATGAGTAAGGATTGTAATACAGTCTTGAATGATCGATCGGTGTATTATTATAAAGATCGGTCGTTTATCGGTCTCGGGCAGCAGGGAACTGCTGTGAAGGCTATATAATTAGGAAGGAAGTATAATCATGAGAAAGATCAAGATCATTACGGATTCGTGCTCTGATATGTCGGGAGAGCTGCTGGAGAAGTTCGGCATCGACTATGCCAGAATGTATGTTGTACGCGACGGAAAGGAGTCGGAGGCATCGCTGACATGGGAGCAGTATACCCCCGCCGAGTATTACGGTATGATGAGGAACGGCGAGAAGCTCACCACCACGCAGGTGCCGGCCAACGAGTTTGACCGCATTTTCAGAAAGTATCTCTCGGAGGGCTATGATGTTATCTATATATCGATCTCGTCGAGACAGTCGGGCTCTGTAAACACCGGAACTGTCGTTGCGGGCGATGTTCTGAAGGATTATCCCGATGCCAAGATCAGCTGCATCAATTCGCTCAACGGCAGCATCGGTATCGGTATGCTCGCTATCTACGCTGTAAAGCTCGTGAACGAGGGCAAGAGCTTTGAGGAGGTCGTTGATGCTGTCACCGCTCAGAGAAAGTGCGTTAATCAGTATATGACCGTTTATTCGCTCGAGAGCTTCAGACGTACAGGAAGAGTTGAGAACAGCGAGGCTTATCAGGCTAACCTTATGGCAGTCAAGCCTATCCTTATCGCAGATGCGAACGGCGCACAGGTGCCTATCAAGAAGATACGCGGCAGAGCAGCATCTCTCAAGGAGATCGTTGACCTTACCGCTGCGGCAGGTGCAAACGAGGCTACTCAGGACGACTGCGTTTATCTCGTACACGCCGATGCCGACCCCGAGGAGATAGAGGAGCTTAAAAAGCTGATAGCCGAGGCTATCCCGAACAAGAAGCTTGTGATCCTTCCCTTCGGCCCGATCATCGGCATCTCTGTGGGTGCTGACGCAGTAGGCCTCTGGTCCTTCGGCAAAGAGGTCACCTACAAGGCAGGGGAGAACAAGTAATGAGCACTCTTTGCCTGACAGGTGAGCTGTTCCTCGATATGGTGAGAAGCGGTGCCGCAAACCTTGAACTGCATTCAGCCGAGGTGAACGACCTCAACGTCTTCCCCATTCCCGACGGCGATACGGGAAGCAATATGACCCTGACGATACAGGGCGGCGCAAACGTCTCCTGCAATACCGAAAGCCTTTCGGATACTGCTGCAAGCGTTGCAAGAGGAATGCTGCTCTCGGCAAGAGGCAATTCGGGCGTTATTCTTTCACAGCTTTTCGAGGGTGCGGCAGCGGGCTTCAAGGGGCTCGGGACTGCCGATCTGAAGGCGGTGGACAAGGCTTTCGCCAAGGCGGTCGAGCAGGCCTACAGCTCGGTCATCGACCCGACTGAGGGTACGATACTGACGGTGGCAAGAGAAACGAGCGAGATGGTCTCACAGAGGGACTTCAGTTCGCTGGAGGAGCTGCTCGAAGCTGCGATCGACCGTGCAAAGATATCGCTCGAGCATACGCCCGAGCTGCTCGATGTGCTGAAAAAGGCAGGTGTCGTCGATTCGGGCGGCGCAGGGCTGATCTATATATTTGAGGGAATGTACAGCAGGCTGACGGGCAAGCCCGTCGAGCGTCCGCAGGAGCTTAATTATCATCATACCTCCGCACCGAAGGCGGTGGATACCGACCTCTTCACCGAGGACAGTGTACTCGAATTCGGCTACTGCACCGAGGTACTGGTGCGCCTGCAAAAGATCAAATGCGATCCCGAGAGCTTTGATATCAACGAGCTGATCGCTTTTATGAGCGGGCTCGGCGATTCTATAGTAGCCTTCAAGAACGGCACTATCGTCAAGCTGCACGTCCATACGATGACACCGTATAAGGTGCTGGAATACTGCCAGCGGTTCGGTGAGTTCCTGACGATCAAGATCGAGAACATGATGCTCCAGCATAATGAGGTCATTGCGAACGAGCAGGAGAAGGAAAAGGAGCGCAGCAGGTATGCCGTGGTAGCGGTCGCGAGCGGCGAGGGACTCAAAAAGGAGCTCATGGAAATGGGCTGCGATGTCGTGATAGACGGCGGCCAGACGCAGAACCCTTCCGCAAGCGATATCCTTGCTGCCTTTGATAAGGCGAATGCAGAGACTGTGTTCATACTGCCGAACAACGGCAATATCCTGCTTACCGCAAAGCAGGCGGGCGAGCTTTACAACAAGTCAGATATCCGCGTTATCCCTACTAAAACGATCGGCGACTGCATCTCGGTGCTCTCGATGATGGATCTGAGCTTTGATGCAGATACTATCGAGCAGGAGATGAACGATGCCATGGAGGGGACCGTTACTGCTGAGGTGTCGAAGAGCATACGCGCCGCCGAGCTTAACGGTATCTCGATAAGCAGCGGCGAGTATATAGGGATCATCGGCAAGGACGTTGTCTCTGCCGATACCGACTGCTACGGGACGGCTGTTGAGGCATTGAAGCTGATGAAGCCCGCTCAGCATTCGGCATTGATGATAATTTCGGGCAAGAATGCGGCAAAGGGTCTTTCGGCGGAGCTTGCGGAATTTGCTAAGAAAGAATACCGCCGCCTTGAGATCTGCGAGATCGAAGGCGGGCAGGATATCTATGACCTTATACTGGTGGTGAACTGATGGGAGCACAGTTTTATATAGTATGCGCATTGTTTGCGGTACCGTCATTTCTGATAGGCGGCATAAACGGAGCTATAATGCTCTCCAAGCTTATTTATAAACAGGATATACGGCAGCTCGGCAGCGGCAACCCCGGTTTTACCAACTTCAAGCGTGTGTACGGGTTGAATGCAGCTGCATGGGTGGTAATGTTATTTGACATTCTCAAAGCATTGATACCCGCGTTCATTGCACGGCTCGTGTTCGGCGCGTTGTTCGCTATGCCACAGTTCGGGGCAGCCTTTGCGGGATTGTTCTGTATGCTGGGGCACTGCTTTCCCGTGTGGTACGGCTTCAAGGGCGGCAAGGCATTCATGACGGGCTTCGGTACGATCTGGTTCGTTGACTGGCGCATGACGCTCATTGCGATGGCGCTGTTTCTGACGATACTGTTCACACTGAAGATCATGTCGGTATCCTCCTGCATCGCCTCGGCAGCCTGCCCGATAACTCTGGCGATACTCGGGGCTGAAAGCGGGTATGTGCTTATCATCTCGGTGCTGTCTGCATTGCTGGTGATCGTGCGGCATAAGGAGAATTTCAAGAAGCTGCTCAACGGAACCGAGTCTAAGTTCAGCCTTCACAGCAGCCGACAGAGCGATACCTGACAGTTTTGTACAGAGTATGTTATTGCGTTGAGACAGATATTCCGATCATACGGAGTATCTGTCTTTTTGTCGTTTCTGAGGGTCGGGAGGAACAGTGAGAAACTCGCAGATGGACAGTAAAGCCGTTTGCCTTTACGGAAAATTTGGTATCGCACAACACTCGCGGATACTCCGAAATCTGTCAAGTATGTACACTTGCAGCTTGCATCATTGTGCATTGTCAACAAAAGAGATGCACATTTTTCTTGAAAAAAGCACTTGAAAATCTACCAAACTTGTGTTATAATAAAATAGAGTAGATATATGCAGGGGATAGTATACCCTTTTGAATGTAATACGCTTATGCTTTCTGAAAGCGAGGTGAGTACAGTGAGCGGGAAGGAATTGAACGAGCTTATCCGAACAGGTGAGTTTGCCAAGCAGGAGCCGCAGGAGCCGCGTGGGACAGAGAAGTCACAGGGGGCGCAGGAGGCTTATGAGGATCTTATGAAGGCAGCAGAGGCCTATGCCGATGAGCAGGTCGGGGAGGCAGCCGCCGCCGCTGCAGAGGAGCATCAGCAGCGAAAGATCGCCCTTATGAAATTCGGCTCTATGGTTGTACTCACGGCAGCTATCGTCATCTTTGCATCTATCGCGTGGTTTACGATGAATAGGGATGTCGGAACGTCAGGGATGGGGGTGAAGGTGGCGGCTATTCCCTTTGAACTCAC
>CAMOFU010000029.1 GCA_946613705.1 uncultured Clostridia bacterium | reverse complement strand
GCGCGAGGAACATCGGGTGAGCGCCCGACACGGCGCGCGTCAAAGCCCTTCTCCCCCACGAAACAGGGTGCGGCGGCATTGCGCGCCGCGCTGCGGCTCACGATTGCGCGCCGCGCTGCGGCTCACGATTTCTTGACATATCGGCGGAGATGTGGTATAATCAACTATATATGCGATATGTATATATGCAATACGGCATTTCTGTCCGCGGTGCCGTGAAGGAGGCGGGCTTATGGCTTTGAATAAATACTGTGTGCTGATGTCCGTCTACGGAAAGGAGCGGGCTGAGTTTTTCGGGAAGGCTGTGCAGAGTATGCTCTCGCAGACCGTAAAGCCCGATCAGTTCGTGATAGTGTGCGACGGACCGCTGACCGCCGAGCTGGAGCGGGAGATCTACCGCTTTGAGTCGAACAACGAAGGACTGTTCGATATCGTCAGGCTGGCAGAGAACAGAGGGCTTGCGGGTGCGCTCGATGCAGGGCTCGAGCAGTGCAGGTACGAGTTCGTGGCGAGAATGGATTCCGATGACATCTCGCTGCCCGAGAGGTGTGAGCTGCAGCTGAGGTCGATGGAGCGTCACGGCTCCGATATCTGCTCTGCAACGGTGGGAGAGTTCGAGAATGACCCTGCGTCGGTCAAGGTCTATAAAACGCTTCCCGTGTCTCACAAGGAGATACTTGCGTATGCAAGGACCCGCAACCCGTTCAACCACCCCTGCGTGATGTTCAGGCGGAGCGTGGTAATGAAGGCGGGCGGCTATGAGGACTACAGATATTTTGAGGATTACCAGCTGTGGGTAAAGCTGCTCTCGGGCGGTGCTAAGGGGCACAATATAGCCAGACCGCTGCTGCTGATGAGAACGGGCGGCGGTATGTATGCACGGCGCGGCGGCAAGGGATATCTCGGCTGTGCGCGTAAAATGGAAAGGTTCAAGCTCGGCAGAGGGTTCTGCTCGCGGGCTGAGTATCTGAAAAGAATGTCTGCATTTGCAGTGTTTGCGCTTTCGCCCGTGTCTGTGCGGGAAAAGCTGTATAAAAATTTTTTGCGAAAGAGAAGATGATTATGGGTATAAGATCCTTGCTCAAAAAGCTGGCGGCACCGCTCACACTCGTCAACAAGCTTGTGCCTAAGGATAAAAAGCTTATATTGATCTATTCAAACCTTGGCTTTCGGGACAACGCAAAAGCCCTCTATGACCATCTGACAGAGCAGGGCTATAACAGCAAGTACAAGATAGTATGCAGCTGCTGCGATCACAGGGAATGGAAGGCACAGGCTCCCGAGAACGTGAAGTTCATCGGCACGAGGGGAGCGCTCAGGAGGTTTTTTCGGTGCAGCTATATGTTCTATTCGTTCGGCAAATTCCCCGTGAAGCCGACGAAGAAGCAGACGGTCGTGAACCTGTGGCACGGAATGCCTCTCAAATCCGTCGCTGCGCTCGAAAAGGGCGTGAAGTTCGACGGAAAGTGTTATTTTGATTATACGATAGCGACCTCGCCGTTCTTCTCGGAAGTTATGCAGAGGTGCTTCGGAGTGAGCGAGGACAAGGTGCTGCTAACGGGGCAGCCGAGGGACGACAAGCTTTTCGTGAAGGATACCCGCAGAAAGAAGCTGATACTCTGGCTGCCGACCTACCGTTCGTCGCGCAGGCTCGGCAGTGAGAATGCACGGCTCGAGAACGAGACGGGGCTTCCCCTGATAGAGACAGAGGAGCAGCTGCGCGAGCTGGACGATATGCTTGGCGAATGCGGCTATAAGCTGCTTATAAAGCACCACCCGATGCAGGACAATGTGAACGGGATAAAGGGGCTTAAAAATGTGATGCACACCTCGCAGCGTGCGCTCGAGCATCAGGGAATGGATATCTATGATCTGATGAAGCGCAGCACAGCGCTGATAACCGATTATTCGTCGGTGTATTTCGACTATCTGCTGCTTGACAGGCCGATAGGCTTCACGCTCGATGATATAGACAGATATGCCGACGAGCGCGGCTTTACGGTAGATGACCCCGAGGTGCTGATGGCGGGCAGGAAGCTGCGCAGCTTTGATGATCTGGTGAGCTTTGTCGTTTCGGCAGCGGAAGGGAAGGACGGCTTTGCAAGCGAGCGCCAAAGCGTGAACGAGCTTGTCAACAGCTGTCAGGCGGGCAACGCATCAGAGCGAATTTTAGACATAATAGGGGTTTCTTTGTAAGCTATATTTGTAGGAACAGTCATTGACAATCATGAGATAATTCTTTATAATATATAGGAGTGTGCTGCTTTGTATCGGGCGCTTTATGCCCGCAGCAGGCACGGCAAACAGAATATCACAAGACAGGTGAGAACAAAAATGAAAAAGATCATAACCTACGGCACCTATGACCTGCTGCATTACGGGCACATCAATCTGCTCAGAAGAGCCAAGGCGCTGGGAGATTATCTTATCGTCGCGCTCTCGACAGATGAATTCAACTGGAACGAAAAGCATAAAAAATGCTACTTTTCGTATGAGAAGCGGAAGAGCCTGCTCGAAGCCATCAGGTATGTGGACCTTGTTATACCCGAGGAAAGCTGGGAGCAGAAGCGTTCCGATATCAAGGAGTTCAGGATAGACACCTTCGTTATGGGCGACGACTGGGAGGGCAGGTTCGATGACCTTGCGGATATCTGCGAGGTGGTCTATCTGCCGAGAACGCCCGAGATCTCGACCACACAGATAAAGAGCGACCTGAAAATGACAGGCAAAAACGGAGGCGACAACGATCAATAAAAAGTATTTAAAGCAGTGCTTCAAGGAAGCGATCGCCAATACCTACTATGTGAACAGATACTATCACGCAAGGATAGACGACAGGATAATACTGCTCGAATCGAAGCACGGGCAGGACCTGGCAGGAAATATCTTTACGCTGCTGAAGCTGCTTGACAGGGATTACAGCAGCAGGTTCAAAATATATCTTGTGTATGCGCAGGAAAAGAAGGAGCGGATAGACGGGCTGCTCGGTCAGTACGGCGTGAAGAACGTGAAGACCGTGAGGATAATGTCGGGCAGGTATTTCAGGCTGCTTGCCAAGGCAAAGTACCTTATCACCGATACCTCGTTCACGACGCGGTATATCAAAAAGGAGGGTCAGGTGATACTCAACACCTGGCACGGCACACCGCTCAAGGTCATGGGCAGAGAGGTCGCGGGCGATGTCTACGCGATGGGGAATATACAGCGCAATCTGCTGTTTTCCGATTTCCTGCTGTACCCGAATGAGTATATGAAAGAGAAGATGATCGGCTCGTTTATGCTGGACGGAGTTTTCAAGGGCACCGTGCTCAACGAGGGCTATCCGAGGAACTGCATCTTCTTTGATAAGAAAAAAGCGGCAGAGACCGTAAAGGCTATCGGTCTTGAGGGCAAAAGGGTCTTTGTGTATATGCCCACATGGCGCGGGAATATGGCAAGGGTCAAGACCGAGGATCAGCTGGGGATACTGAAGGATTATATGCGCGAGCTTGACAGTCTGCTCACAGATGACGAGGTCATCATCGCAAAGCTGCACCCGTTCATGAGCGCGGATTTCGATTACTCGCAGTATAAGCATATTATCCCGATGAAAGCGGGCTTTGACCCGTATGAGGTGCTCAATTCCGCCGACGGGCTGATAACCGACTATTCGAGCGTGTTCTATGATTTTGCGAATACGGGCAAGAAGATAATACTCTTTGCATATGACGAGGAGGACTATATAGCCGAGCGCGGTATGTATATCTCGCTGGACGAGCTGCCCTTCCCGAAGGTGAGGGATGTGCCGTCGCTTGTGAACGAGCTGCGCCGTCCCAAGGAGTATGACGATACCGAGTTCATAAAGCGCTACTGCACCTATGAAAGACCCGAGGCGGCTGAGTGCATATTAAAGCGCGTGATCGACGGCGAGAAGGTCTGCAATGAGGAGAGGATATACGATCACTCCAAGCAGAACGTGCTGATCTTCACGGGTGACCTTTCCAAGAACGGCATCACCACCGCGGCACTCAATCTGATCGAGAATCTTGACGCTTCCAAGCGCCGATACTTCGTGACCTTCCAGCAGCCGACGCTGAGGAAGGACCCTCTGCGCTGCAATCTTATCCCGAGGGATATAAACGTGTTCCCGATGAGCACCAAGCCGCAGTATACCATTTCCGAGGCTTTCGCTCAGGCGCTGTTCTATAAGCTGAACATGGGCTTTGCCTGCCGCAGCATAGAGAAGATGTGCAGGCGGGAGGCAAGGAAGTTCTTTTACGGGCTGGACTTTGACCACATCGTGCAGTATCAGGGCTACGGAAAGAATATGATACACCTTTTCCGTGAGTTCGGCTGCCCATCGACGATATTCGTACACAGCGATATGGTGCAGGAGCTGGCGACCAAGAACAACCAGCATCGGCTATCACTCAAAAAGGCATATAACAGCTATACAAACGTTGCGGTCGTGACCGAGGGAATGGTGAAGCCGACCTCGGAGATAAGCGGGCGGACGGATAATATCAAGGTGGTTTACAACTGCCACTCCTATGAGCATATCCGCGCGAGGGCGGAGAGGGAACTGCAATTCGACAGTGTGACAAGAGCCAACATCGAGTTGGAGCAGCTTCGGGAGATACTCGACAGCGATACCGTGAAGATAATCAATATCGGACGGTTCTCTCACGAGAAGGGTCACGATATGCTTATAGAAGCGTTCGGGCGGTTTGCCGAAAAGCACCCCGACAGCAGGCTGATAATCATTGGCGGCTACGGCAAGCTCTACGGCAGAACAAAGGCGCTGGCGGAAGCCTCGCCCGCTGCTGATAAGATAATACTTATCAAGACGATGTATAACCCGATGCCCGTGCTGAAAAAGTGCGACCTGTTCGTGCTTTCCTCGCGCTACGAGGCGCTCGGGCTGACGATGCTCGAAGCCGATACGCTGGGCATACCTGTGGTATCGACCGATATCGCGGGGCCGAGGAGCTTTCTGGAGAAGCACGGCGGCTATATGGTGCCCTGCAATGCGGACGGCATCTGCGAGGGAATGGAAGCGTTCATGCGCGGCGAGGTGAAGGCTATGAACGTTGATTATGCTGAATATAACAAAGAGGCCGTGCGGCAGTTTGAAGACCTGCTGGGCGGCTGACCGAAAGGAACTGATGATATGAAAGCTGTACTGCTTGCGGCAGGAAGAGGAACGAGAATATCCAAGAGGATACAGGAGATACCCAAGAGCACACTGCCGATCGGCGATAAGCCGCTGATAAGAAGGACTGTTGAGATGATGCTCGACGAGGGCATCGAGCCGATAGTCTGCGTGGGATACAAGCACGAGAAGGTGTATGAGGCGCTCGACGGGCTGCCTGTGAAATTCTTCTACAACCCGTTTTATGATGTTACCAACAGTATAGCTTCGCTGTGGTTCGCAAGGGACGAGCTTGACGATGACCTGATAGTGATGAATGCGGACGTTTTCTTCTCGACGGATATCCTGCACAAGCTGCTTGCCGACGAGCGCCCCGTTATACTTGCGAGCGACAAATCACGCACTGCAACGGGCGACTATTTCTTTGCGCTGGGAAAGAACAACTGCGTGAAGAAATACGGCAAGGATATCCCGCTGGAGGAGAGAGACTGCGAGTATGTCGGGCTTGCCAAGATAAGGAAGAGCTTTGTGCCCGTGTTCCGCAAGCAGCTGGACAAGCTCATTGACGAGCAGAAGCACGGCTGCTGGTGGGAGGAGGTACTCTACACGCTGGCAGACAACCGCCGTATACATACCCTTGATGTTGACGGAATGTTCTGGTCGGAGATAGATTATTTTGACGATTATCAGAGGATACTCAATTATATAGATCAGACCGAGAAGGCTGAGGACAAGTAAAGCGGAAGGAGTCTTTGTAAAATGAAGCTGTTTACACTGGGACCTGTTGAGATGTATGACAGGACATTTGAGATCGCAAAAAAGCAGGTGCCGTATTTCAGGACACCCGAGTTCTCCGAGGTCGTGCTGGAGTGCGAGAGGCTGCTGAAAAAGCTTGCGGGTGCCCGCGAGGACGACAAGGTCGTGTTCCTTACCTGTTCGGGCACGGGAGCTATGGAGGCGACTGTTTTAAACTGCTTCGGCGAGAATGACAAGCTGCTCGTTATCGACGGCGGCTCGTTCGGTCACCGCTTTGCGCAGATATGTGAGATACACGGAGTTGAGCACGATGTTATCAAGGTGCCATACGGCAAGGCGCTCACCCGTGAGCAGGTGTGGGAGCATGACGGCAAGGGCTATACGGGGCTTCTCGTGAATATCGACGAGACCTCTACAGGGCAGCTTTATGATATCAATATGCTCTCGGAGTTCTGCAAACGAAACGGTATGCTGTTCGTGGTAGATGCGATCAGCTCGTTCCTTGCCGACCCGATAGATATGAAGGCTCACGGCATAGATGCACTGATATTCAGCTCGCAGAAGTCGCTGGCGCTGGCGCCCGGGCTTTCGATAGTTATACTCAGCGGCAGAATGTATACGGAGCGCGTTGAGGGCAAAAAGGCGAAGACGATGTACTTTGACTTCAACAGCCACATCGAGAACGGCAAGCGCGGGCAGACACCGTTCACCCCTGCGGTAAGGCTCATCTACGAGCTTCAGGATATGCTGAGGTATGTTGATGAGATGGGGCTTGAAGCCAAGCTTGCCCATATGAAGAAGGTCGCGGAGGATTTCCGCAGCAGGCTGGACGGCACGGGTCTTACTCTGCCCGACTACCCGCTCTCCAATGCGGTAACACCGCTTTATTTCCCCGACGGCAATGCCTATGAGGTCTACGAGACGCTCAAGAAGGAATACGATGTGTTCGTTACGCCGAACGGCGGAGATCTTGCAAAGACCGTGATAAGGGTCGGGCACCTCGGCAACCATACGGTAGAGGATAATATCATGCTCATAGAGCTGTTCAAAAAGGTACTGGATAAATAATTCAACGAAAGGCGGTCAAAGGCTATGAAGGTAATCACATTCAGCGACATCAAGAAGCTCGATATCTCCCCCGTTAAATGCTATGAGTGGGTGGAGGAAATGCTCATGCACAAGAACGAGGCTATCCTTCCCCCGAAGATAAGCCTGCACCTTGAGAACGATTCGTTCTTCAACGTTATGCCCTGCCTGTTCCCGCAGTTCGACGCGGGCGGAGTTAAGGTCATCACAAGGCATCTTGACAGAGTTCCTGCGCTGGACAGCCAGATCATGCTGTATGATTATAAGACAGGCACCCCCAAGGCTATCATGGACGGCAACTGGATAACCACGATGCGCACCGGCGCTGTGGCTGCACATACGATCAGGACGCTTGCGGTAAAGGATTTCTATGAGATCGGTGTTATGGGTCTCGGCAATACGGGCAGAGCCGCTATGAAGGTGCTGCTTGCGATGTATCCCGACAGGCCGCTGAAGATCAAGGTGCTCAGATATAAGGATCAGCATGAGCTTTATACCAGGTATTTCAAGGGCGAGGACGGAAAGAACTATCCGAATGCCGAGTTCGTATATGTTGATACATATGAGGACGTGGTAAGGGGCAGCGATGTTATAATCTCCGCCGTTACCTATACCGACAGCGATTTCTGCTCCGCAGACTGCTTCAAGGAGGGCGTGCTGGTGGACGCTGTTCATCTGCGCGGGTTCCTGGGGTGCGATCTTGCATTCGACAAGGTGTTCTGCGATGACGATGCCCATGTGCGCGGGTTCAAGTATTACGATAAGTGGAAGTACCATGCCGAGGTGGCGGACGTTATCGCGGGCAGGGCAGCAGGCAGAGAGAGCGACAGCGAGAGAATAATCGCCTATAACGTCGGGCTCTCGATGCACGATATGAATTTTGCCAACAAGATCTACGAGATGTGCGAGGGTGTCGGGACAGAGATCAGTCTCGACCCGCCGACAGACAAGTTCTGGGTCTGAGCTGACCTACGGAAGCATCGGACAGTAAATAGCAAGCAAAGGAGAGAATGGACGTGACTCCTGTTCAGGAAAACCTGCTGAAGCTGCTTAAAGAGATCGACGCGATCTGCAAGAAGCACGGCATAACATACTATCTCGCAGGCGGAACAGCGCTCGGGGCTGTGCGCAACAACGGCTTCCTGCCCTGGGACGATGATATGGACTTATATATCACCCGTGAGAACTGGAAGAAGCTCGAAAAGGTGATAGACAGCGAGATAAGGCCCGACCGCGGCTTCGCATCGACCGACCGCAACGAGCTTTACCGCAACCCTATCCTGCGCTATGTCGATAAGGAGACCACGACCATATACCGCTCGCAGGCACTTGCGGGCGCAGCCTGCGGGCAGCACGTTGAGTTCATGGTGATGGACCCCGTGCCGAAGGACCCTGAGAAGTATAAGGAGTTCAGAAGGCTGCTGCTGGTGTATACCGAGCTGCTGACCTCTTATTTCGTTGTCAACAGGCAGATCGTGAACTATGACTCTGACTTTGACTACGATACATATAAGTATTATCTCGATCTGATGGAGGAGAAGGGCAGGGCATATGTGCTGGGACTGCTCGAAGACAAGATCTTCTCCTACAGCGATACAGACGAGGAGTGCGATTACTACTGCCTGCGGTGGGGACTGCGGATACTGATGTATGAGCGGAAGAATTACGGCACCCCGCGGCTTGAACAGTTTGAGGACGTGCTTGTTCCTGTCGGCAGCTGCGCAGAGGGGATATTCAGAGAAGCCTACGGCGATACCTGGATGTATATTCCCGAGGTGCAGGAGCAGGAGACTCACACCTCGCTGCACAGCCTGACACTGAGCTATGTCAACTATATAGATGACTATCTCAAGTTCATGGACAAGCAGCAGGCACTTGACAATTACTGGGAATATAAGAAGAACCGCGTTGACATACTTTACTACCGCGAGAAGAACAATCAGAACCGCCTGAAGCTCTTCGCCGTCAAGCACAGGATGCGCATAGAGCACGACCTTGAAGGCATCGACCTGAGAACGCTGCTCGCGCAGAAGCGCTACAAGGAGCTGCGTACAGCGCTCGGCGGATATCTGTCGGTGCAGCTTTCGGGCGACTATAACAAGTGGCAGGTGTTCGTCGATGTAAGGGACGATATCATTTATTCGGCACTCATGCTGCTGATCGTCGAGGGCAAGTATTATCAGGCAAGGAAGATACTGAAAATATACCGCTTCCACCGCAATCCCTCCGATGATATACTCAGAGCCGAGAAGCTTATGAATGCGGTGCGTGATATCTCGATAGCGATATACGATCACAAGTCTGTTGACGAGGCAGGCAGGATCTGCGCCGAGTGGTTCCCTAAGTATCCCGATGTGATAGATCTTATCCGATGCGGAATGATCGTAAGGATCGCTGCGGCAAATGATACAGCCCGTCTTGAGGAGCTTGCCGAGGAGGCAGATACCCTCGTCGGCAGATATCCCGACGACGGCGAGCTGATGAAGCTTCGCGGCGATGTGCTGTTCAAGCTCGGCCGCGAGGAGGAGGGCATAGCCGCATACCTCCGTGCGAGGAAGAAGACAAGAAACGGCATACTGCTCAACGAGATGCGCAAGAAGCTGAAAGCCTGCGGCGTTGACGAGCAGGTGGTGCAGGCTGCACCGCTGCTTTAAGGGAGGGCGCAAGGATATGACAGAGATACAAAGAGCACTCTTTACGCTGCTTACCGAGGTGGACGATATCTGCCGCAGACACGGGATAACCTACTTTCTGCACGAGAACTCGGCACTGGAGGCGGTGCAGAAGAACCATATGGGTGAGGAGCGCCTCAATGCCGAGGTGATAATGCGCGTGCCCGAGCTGCTCAGATTCATGGAGGCGTTCGAGCAGGAAAAGCCCGACGGCAGATCGCTCGAGAGCTGGCTCAATGAGCCGCGGTTCGGCAACTTCGGGTGCAGATATGTCAACGATAATACGCTTTACCTTGACCTGCCCAACTGCCACCACTACACCCATTACGGTCTTGCGGTGACGATAAGCGTGCTGAGGGATTTCCCCTCGAACAGGATAAGATCGAAGCTGGCGACCGTAAAGGAGACAGGCTTTGAGATGACCTTTGCCGAGGGCAAGCGCGAGGTGAACCGAAAGAACGAGTTTTACGAGAAACTCACCAGAGCGAAGATGAAGAGCCCCGGGGAAAGGCTGAGATTCACGCAGGATATGTTCGACGAGTTCTGCAAGACCTATGATAACCCCGATGCTGAGCGCTGCTTCTCGAAGTATTTCAGGACAGAGCGGCACCATTATTACCGCAGCTGGTTCGATGAGCCGCAGATGACGACGCTCGAGGGACGGGAGTTCCCCGTGCCGAAGGAGCAGTATTTTATCTCGCTTTACGGCAGGGGCTATATGAAGCGCCGCCTGTCGGGGCGCAGGCTGACAAGCTATGTCATCGTCGATACCGAGATACCGTATAAGGAATATATGCGGCAGATAGACAGCTTTGCACTGCCGCTTGATGAATATGTCAGACACAGAGAGGCTTATATCCGCAAGCAGCAGGAGGGTCAGCCGCTTGTCGATACGATCAAGCATTACTGGGATCTTCTGTTCAGAACGGGCGACCGCTTCGACCTCTATGAGCATTATGCGCCGATAAAGGACGAGCTTGTAAGGCTGCGGCGGCAGGGCAGGCACGACGAGCTGAAGGCACTGCTTGCTCCGTACCGTGAGAAGCTGATGAAGAACTATAAGCTCGGGCTGGGGCTGTGCTTCGATCCCGAGATACTTGACATTATGCTGGAGGAGCTCAGGCGTGAGGGCAGGGAAGACCTTGCCGCTCAGATCAGGACTATGATACCGCCCGAGCATATGGAGCCTATCGTGATAAAGGGATATGATGATGAATAATACACTGACTGTCAAGGGACGGGACGACGTCCGATACATACTTACCGAGGCTGCTGTCTGCGGCAGCTCGCTCGTGCCCGCAGAGGGCGTGGCGGTATACAGCAGCGGGCTGCAGCTGATGGTGAAGACGGAAAACTGCTCCGACAGCGCCTACAGGCTATTGGTAAAAACGATAGCCGAGCTGAACGGTGAGGGCTTTGAGATACACCCGTGCTTCTGTTTTGATGAGCTTATGGCAGACAGGAGGAAGGGCGTGCTTCGCAGTGTGGGACTGAGCGGCTGCTCTTTCGTATCGGGAGCGGTAGGCGCAGCGATCGCCCACAAATACAGCAAAATGGTGCTGACCCTGCCCGAATGCGACAGCGGCGGCTTCTTCACGCTGTATTCGGTCGGCAGGGCTGAGGGCGCAGACAAGCTCATCATCGGCTGTACCAAGAGAGAGCTGCGGCAGGCGCTTGAAGCCGCAGCATCAGCATCGGAAGGGAGCGGCAGCAAATGACAGATCAGGAAAAGAAGCTCGATCGGGTCTGCCGATCCAATGCCTATATGCAGGAGCGTATCAACGACAGAGCGATAATGTATGCCGCGCACAATATGCTCACTCCTGCGGGCAATTCGGCGCTGCTGCTCGACGAGCTGATCGGCTCGGGCATCGCCGATAAGTTCACGCATATCATTGCCGTGTCCAAGTTCAGCAGCGGATATGAAAAGCTGAAGGAGCGTCTGGCAGGGCTTGATGTGAGGTTCGTTACGTCCGATTCCGATGAGTATGTCAAGGCTCTTGCTGTGTCGAAGTATATCATTTCGGACGGGCGGCTGCCGCAGTATTTCGTTAAGCGTGACAAGCAGGTGCTTCTCTGCCTTATCGACCAGAAGAGCATACTCTTCTCGGAAGATGAAGAGGCAGCCTATAAAGAGACCGTATTCAACAGCATCAACCGTATAATACCGCAGGCAAGCTATCTGCTCTGTGCAAATGAGGCAGTGCTCGAAAGATTGAAGGAGCGGCTGTTTATAGATGATTTCTTCGGCGGCAGACTTATCCGTGCGGCAGACCCCGCATATTACGGCATACAGGCAGAGGAGGAAGCTGCTGCCGACAGCGATGTGCAGACCGAGCCCGCTAAATACAGCGCTGCCGATATAGAGCGGATACTTGAACAGTACTCCGATACAGATACCGCGGCTGACGTTGAGAGCGAGGAGCAGGAGGAGAGCGGCAGCTATCTCGGTGACGACGTGCCCGACAGGAAAACGTCCCTGGACAATATCATCGGGGCGATGTTCTTCGGCGAGGGCAGCTTTTTTGAGTTTGAAAAGAGCAGCCGCGAGAAGCTCGTGTTCATCTCGTTTCTCAATATCCCGAGCCGAAATGCTCTTGCGCTGAGGAACCTCTGCGACCGTATCGACAGGAATAAATACAGCGTTACCGTGTATGCCTATGCCACGACACAGACCAAGCTCTGTGCAAGCTTTGCCGAGGGCACAAGGGTCATCATGCGGGGGGATTATACCTTCTCGCAGGGCGATATGCAGTTTCAGGCCGCAGCAAACGAAGAGCTGACCGAGAAGCAGATCTGGAAGTATGAGATACTCCGCTCTCTCGGAAGCGATGACTTTGATGCCGTTACGGTCTATAATACCGTCAATCAGTTCAGGCACAGGTTCGCGGGGTATATGCATACCGGGCTGAGGATCTATGCTACGCCGAGCGAGGCGGAGCTGTTTGAGGGGTATTATGCTCCCGACAGGCTGGCGGCGCTTATCAATGAGATCTATGACAGGACGCTGCTTCTGGAGGGCGAGGGCAGCAGGCTCAAAAATACCTCACCTATGCCGATAGCCTACAGCCGCAGCTGGAAAACGCTGATATGTGACAGGACAGAGCCGATACTGCTGGAGGACGGCGGCAGGCAGCTGATGGTCGCCGCACCGTCGGTCTATATGCCGTTTGACTGCGTGCTTATCCCGCTTGCGAGCGGCGCCTCGGAGATGATCTATGCGATAGCGGCAAATGCCGATGATGCCGCAGCTGTAAAGGAGTGCTTCGATGAGTACAGGGCTTCGCACGCCGATGCCAAGATGTATCTGAATGTGCTCGAGGACAGCGAGCGTGCCAGCGGCAGGCTCTCGGACAGCAGCACGGCAGTTTTTATCAGCAGGTCGATACCGCTGCTGGTGCTTGCAGGGTGTGATAAGTTCGTTTATCCCTACGAGGGCGGCACGGGGCTGAATATCGCGGCATCTATACTCGGTGCTGCCGCAGAGAAGCAGCCGCCGACAGCCAAGGAGATGCTGTTAATGGCAGGCACGGGCGGCGATACGCTCTACTGCTCCTATAAGCCGCAGCTCCCCGAGGGCAGGTTGAGGGCTGACGTTTCTATGTTTGACCTTCCCGCAGCGGACGCAGAGCTGCTCTGGAGATATGAAAAGAGCATCGCGGACAGGATAAACAACGAGCTGTTCAGTATTGAAAGGCAGGAATCGGAATAACATGACAAAATATATAGACGGCTTCAAGAAATACCGCTTTCTTCTGAGAGAGCTGGTCAAGAAGGGCATCAAGCTGAAATACCGTCGGTCTTACCTCGGTATCATCTGGACTATGCTGGAGCCGCTGCTCACTATGATGGTGCTTACGCTGGTGTTCTCTACCTTCTACGGCAGGAGCGACCGCGCATTCCCCGTGTATGTGCTTACGGGCAGACTGCTCTACAGCTTCTTCTCGAACGGCACAAAGACCGCGATGAAGTCGATCAGAGGGCATTCGGGTATGATAAAGAAGGTCTATGTGCCGAAGTATATTTACCCTTTGTCAAGCGTTATTTACAACTTTATCATATTTGCTATCTCGCTGATAGTGCTGGTGGGAGTTTCTGTGGTACTGGGTGTCTATCCGAACTGGTGGACGCTCACGGCGATATTCCCGCTGATGATACTGTTTATGTTTACCCTGGGCGTCGGCATGATACTTTCGACCGTATCTGTGTTCTTCAGGGATATGGAGTATCTGTGGGACGTGGCGCTGATGCTGATAATGTACACCTGCGCCATATTCTACGATGCGAGCAGACTTGAAAAAACAGGCACAGCATGGGTGTTCAGGCTAAATCCGCTGTATGCGATAATCAAGTGCTTCAGGGATGCGGTATACGGCAGCTCGATGTTTACCGAGCCGTACTGGTTCTTTATGCCGCTGTGTGTGAGCGCTGCGCTGATGATAATAGGCTTTGCTATATTCAAGTGGAAGCAGGACAGCTTTATTCTCCACATCTGATGAAAGGAAGATCATATGCCAAACTATGCAGTTGAGGTAAACGACGTTTCGATGAAGTTCAACCTCAGCAAGGAAAAGGTGGACAGCCTCAAGGAATATGTGATAAAATTCCTGAAAAGAGAGATAAAATACAACGAGTTCTGGGCGCTGAGGAATGTCAGCTTCAAGGTCGAAAAGGGCGACCGCGTGGGCATACTCGGGCTCAACGGCGCGGGCAAGAGCACACTGCTGAAGGTCATCGCGGGAGTGTTCAAGCCGACCGAGGGAAACGTGGTCAAGCGGGGCAGACTGGTGCCGCTGCTCGAACTGGGCGCGGGCTTTGACTCGCAGTACACCGGCAGGGAGAACATATACCTCTACAGCTCGGTGCTGGGCTATTCGCGGCAGTTCGTCGATGAGCGGTTCGACGATATCGTGAAGTTTGCAGAGCTCGAGGAGTTTATAGATGTGCCGATAAAGAACTATTCCTCGGGTATGCGCTCGCGTCTCGGATTCTCGATAGCTACACTCGTAGAGCCCGATATCCTTATACTTGACGAGGTGCTCTCGGTAGGCGACGCAAAGTTCAAGAAGAAATCCGAGAAGAAGATAATGGGTATGTTCGACTCGGGCGTTACCGTGCTGTTCGTGTCCCACTCGCTCGCACAGGTGAGAAGGCTCTGCAACAAGGCGATAATCCTTGAAAAAGGCAAGCTCGTTGCCGCGGGCGGTATCGACGAGGTGTCTGCGATATATGAAGAGATGATAAAGTAAAAGCATAAAA
>CAMOFU010000028.1 GCA_946613705.1 uncultured Clostridia bacterium | reverse complement strand
CGGAGGTAAGTGAAGTGGGAAAAAAGGACGGAGAAAGAAGGAGCCTGTTCCATTCGTCGAATGTTGTTAATGTTGTTACGATAATAGTTGTTACGCTGGTATGTGTGGTGCTGGTGCTGGTGCTGGCAAAGGGTTTATTTGCAAGCAACAGCAAGGACGTACCTGCGGGGCTGAACACTGCAACGCTTGCGGCGGCAGGTGCAGCAGCGCAGTCGTCGAGCGTGTCATCGGTCACGACTTCTGCTGTTTCTTCGGGTGCAGTATCCGAGACTGCGGCGGCAGGGCAGACATCGGAGTCTGTTACCACTGCCGAGCAGGACGACAGCATCGCTTATGTAGTTACCTATGTGCAGCTCAAAAAGGAGCCGAACCAGGAATCGGAGAATATTGTATGTATGTCGCCGAACATCAAGGTAAAGATACTTGAAAAGCGCAGTGACGGCTACACGCAGCTGTCTTTCCTCAACGGCGACGGGACCACCTGCACGGGATATGTCAAGACCGAGTACCTGAGCCCGACACCTGTTGAGCGCACCACTCCTGCGGAGACGACTGCCGCAGAGACAGAAAGCAGCGAGGGCTCGGAAGCAGCTGCGTCAAGCAGTGAAACGACCCCTGCGGCTACGACTGCCGCGCAGGGCAACGTGCTTATCGAAACGGTCGGAACTACCACCACAGCGGTCACCACGGCTGCGGCAGCTCCTGCTGTTACCGACTGAGCGGGGCAGTGACGGCGGAGAAAGAGCCCGTACCGTTCGGCAGGCAGCCGCACGGATAGTTTTGAGGTGACTATGAAAAATATCGGTCAGAGAACACTCACTCTTGCTGACGGCAGAGTGCTGGAATACACCGTTGACCGCGGCAAAAGAAAGAATATATACATTACCGTGAAAAACGGGCGGGTAGTATTAAAGCTGCCGCTGTATGCCGATGAAGCAACGGGCGAGAGCTTTCTGCGGGAAAAAGCGGACTGGGTGCTGAAAAGCCTGCGCCCGAGGCCGTCTGCCGCCGTGATACCCGACAGCTTCCGTGAGGGAGCGGAGTTCACGCTGGCGGGGGAGCGGTTCACCGTTTGCTGCGAGCTTGCGGAGAGATACTTTTTCCCGAGGTTTGAAGACGGGCGGCTGGTGATCGCATGGTTCGGGAGATATGATGACATAGACAAGGACTCCTTTGCCGACGCACAGGCGAGGCTTGCGCTGCGCAGGCGAACGGAGGAGATCATCAGGGAGCGCTTTGAGAAGCTAACGGCGCTGACAGGCCTTTACCCGAAAAAGGTAACGATCAAGAAGCTTACAGCGAGCTGGGGGAGATGCTCTTCAACGGGGAACATCTCGATCAACTCTAAGATAGTATATTATCCGACAGAGTGTATAGATTATGTGATAATACACGAGCTGTGCCATTTGAGGCATATGGACCATTCTGCGGAGTTCTGGGCACTGGTGAGCCGATACTGTCCCGAATGGAAACGGATAAGGGCGATGCTCGGTTAAGAGCGGGAAGACCCTTTGAAGATATAAGCCTGAACAGGCATAAAAAAGGAGAGAAACAAAACAAAATGAAAAACCGTATACTAAGCGCGCATCCGTATCTGAGCTTCTGGCTCTCAGCTGCGGGAGGGTTCGTCATGTCGGTGGGGATAGCCCAGCTGGGCGATTATGCGTCCTCGTCCGAATGTATCGCGCCTGTGCCTATGTGGCTGCTCATGGGACTGTGTACCCTGCTTATGTGGGCGTGCATCTGGATAGCGATAGATGCCCGCGCCAAGCTCGGCAGGCCTCTCGTGGCACGGCCTGTGCTGTTTGCGCTGGCGGCAGCATTGCAGGCCTATGCCCTTTCGGAGCTGTGTATGGACGCAGTGTTCTTTAAGCTGTACCCCGTGTATAATCTGCTCGGGTATATCATGTATGCCGTGCCGTTCGTGCTGGGAGCTGTGATATTCAAAAAGCCGAAGATCTGGTTCATCGTGCTTGAGGTCGTGTTCGCGTTTTATTCGATCATGCAGTATTACATCACGCTGTTCCGCGGGTCACCGATAAAGTTCACCGACCTGAGCAATCTGCGCAGCGCTATAGATATAAAGAGCGAGTACACCTTTACTATCTCGTTCACTGTCGTAGTCGCTGTGATGCAGACGGCGGCGATCATCTTCCTAACCGTTATCACCAAGCTGGAGACGAACGGTAAAAAGCCGCGTCTTGCCGCACTCGGAGGATGCGGGGCAGCGGCAGTGATGTTCTTTACGTTCACGGGGTTTACCTATGACTACGGTATACGCAACCGTGTTATACTGCTGAATTTCTCGGGTCCCGAGGATACCCGTACTTCAAGAAGCGTCGGCAGCCTGCTGATGTTTTATTACGACGGAGTGTATAACCATGTGCGTGAGCCCGAGGGCTACTCGACCGAGAGCGCCGAGGAGCTGACAGAGAAGTATGCCGCAGCCGCAAACACCAAGAAGTCGCCGATCGTGATAGGTATACTCAACGAGAGCTTTGCGGACTATACGCATATCGCGCCGCTCACAACGAATAAGGATTTCCTTGCCAACTGGCATAAGCTGAAAGACGAGGCAGTCACGGGATATGTCACCGTGTCGCCCTACGGCGGGTATACCTGCAATTCGGAGTATGAGTTCCTTACGGGCAATACGATGCACTTCCTGCCGCTCGGCTCGGCAGTGTATACAAATTACCTCGACTCGAAGCAGGATTCGATCGTCTCTGCCTTCAACGATATGGGCTTTGAGACCGTATCGTTCACTCCGTGCAGCAGGGTGCTCTGGAATATCGGCGAGGCATACGATCATCTGGGCTTTAAGAAGAAGTATTTTTCGGATAACATCAATCTGCTCGACCCGCTGAAATACAACGATGAGCCTGCCGATAAGGCGCTTTACAAAAGGCTCTGCCAGATCATTGATAAGCGGGACAAGAGCAAGGGGCTGTTCGTGTGGGTGACCACGATGCAGAACCACGCTCCGTATAATATGGATATCCCGGGGGGAGTGGAGCTGACGAGCCATGACAATATTTTTGCAGAGAGGTATCTCAACTCGATCAGTCTTGCGGACGAGGCACTGGGAGGACTTATAGACCACTTCCGCGATTACGGTGAGGAGGTCACGGTCGTGATGTTCGGTGACCATTACCCGCATATCGAGGGCTGGGCAGACGAGCTCTACGGCAGGGACCTTGCAGACCTCGGTCCCGAGGAGTATTCCCTTGTGCATCAGACACCGTTTGTCATCTGGAACAACCGCAGCAGGACCTCGCGGACTATAGATGCGATAAGTCTGAATTATCTGTCGGACGAGGTGTTCAGGGTCGCGGGGCTGCCGCTCACACCCGTTCAGCAGGAGCTGGAGCATATCAGGGAGCAGCTGCCTATAATATCCTCGTTCGGCTCTATGACTGCTGACGGCAGCTGGCACCGCACGGGCGACGACCTCGGGGGCAGCTCATACAACGATATCCTCAATGAGTATGCAAGCCTGCAATATTACCGTATGTTCGACGAGGACAGAAAATATCTGAACAGCTCAAAGTAAAGCTATTTCCCGCGCTGCGGGAGGAATAAATGACCTGAGGTCAGAATAGAAAGGAAGATCATCATGGCATTGAGAGAATCGGGCGAAGACTATCTGGAGACTATCCTTATCCTGCATGAGCGCACAGGGTATGTGCGTTCGATCGACATAGCCAACGAGCTTGGCTATTCAAAACCCTCGATCAGCCGCGCAATGGGCATACTCAAGCAAAGCGGCTTCATCACCGTTGAGAAGGACGGAGAGATCGTTCTTACCGAGGCGGGTCTTAAACGTGCCAATGAGGTCTACGACAGGCACAAGCTGCTTACGAAGTTCCTCAACAAGGTGCTCGGTGTCAGCAAGGAGAATTCCGATGAGGATGCCTGCCGCATAGAACACGTTATCAGTCAGGAAACATTTGAAAAGCTCGGGGAGTTCGTTGATAAGTACCTCGAGGATAAATGACGTTCGCTGTATTTTGTATTTTGTTTTTTGTTTTTTGAATTTTGATCGCTCGGCTGCCCCCGCAGATATGCCTTCTGCGGGGGCATTGCTCTGCCTTCGGGGAGAAACGGCTGTCATATTGTACAAAAATCAGCCGTTGGTGATGTGAAAGTTTATGTGAGTTTTTTTGCCGTTTTCTCTTGACTTTTGAGGATCGTGTGTTATAATGAATATATGAACAGTCATTCATATGACTAAGGCGAGAGCGTGACACTCCCGCCATTATAAGGCTCAATGGGTTAGCGTGTGCTAATATGGCAGTGATGCATAGTACGGAGGTTAGAAAGAATATGTTTTTGGAGCTTAGCAACATCACGAAGCATTTCGGAGAGGGAGAGAGCCGCGTAGAGGTGCTGCGCGGGATAGACATGAGCGTTGAGAAGGGAGAGATCTGCGTTATGCTGGGGCCCTCGGGCTCGGGCAAGAGCACGCTGCTCAACATCATCGGCGGCATCGACAATTCAGACACGGGATATATCGCAATAAACGGCGAGAAGACCGCAGACATGAACGAGAAGCAGCTGACCCGATACAGGCGCAAGCATCTGGGATACATCTTCCAGCAGTACAACCTGATACCTAATCTCAACATCAAGGAGAACGTAGAGGTGGGCGCATATCTCAGCGATTCGCCGCTCGATGTTGACGACCTGCTGAAGACGCTCGGCCTTTACGAGCACCGCCACAAGCTGCCCAATCAGCTCTCGGGCGGACAGCAGCAGCGGACAGCGATAGGCCGTGCGATCGTAAAGAACCCCGATATCCTGCTCTGTGACGAGCCGACAGGTGCGCTCGACTACAACACCTCGAAGGAGATACTGAAGCTGATAGCCGAGGTGAACGAGAAATACGGCAATACCGTGATAATGGTGACGCACAACGATGCGATCAAGAATATGGCAGACAGAGTTGTCAAGCTGCGCGACGGAATGATAAGAAAAAACTACATAAACGAGAGCAAGACAGCCGCCGCAGACCTTGAATGGTAAGGGGGAAGTACGATGAGAAACCCTTTACTCAAACGAATACCCCGCGAGCTCAGGAGCGAGTTCGGCAAGCAGCTTGCGATATTTCTGTTCTTCGTGCTGGTCATAAGCGCTGCGTCGGGCTTCTTTGTAGCCGACGACAGCCTGATAAAAGCGTATGATGAGAGCTTTGAAAAATACAACATCGAGGACGGAAACTTCGAGCTCAATGAACAGGCCGATGCGGCGCTGCTGAGCGATATCGAGGAAGCAGGCGGCATAAAGGCATACAAGAATTTCTACAAACAGGAGGAAACGGAGGGATTCGAGAGCAAGCTGCGGATCTACGCGGAGCGAAGCGAGATCGACCGCGTGTGTCTTATGGAGGGCGAGCTGCCCGCCGCAGACAACGAGATAGCAGTTGACCGACTTTATGCGAACAATCATGACTTGAAGCAGGGGAGCACGATAGAGCTTGCCGACACGACGCTTACGGTGTCGGGCATCGTGGCGCTTTCGGATTACTCGGCACTGTTCGAGAACCCTACCGACCTGATGTTTGACAACGACAAGTTCGGAGTAGGCATAATGACGCAGGCGGGCTTTGATGCCCTGCGTGACAATCACATACACTACATCTATTCCTGGAAGTATAACGAGAGCCCTGACGACAATGCAGAGGCGAAGGATATGAGCGAGGAGCTTATCAAGGTGATAGCTGCCCGCGCTCAGCTGACGGGCTTTATCCCCGAGTATACCAATCAGGCGATAATATTCACGGGCAACGACATGACGGGCGACGAGAGCAGCATGGTGGCGTTTCTCTACATCACGATCGTTATTCTGGCTTTTGTCTTCTCGATCACGACCGACAGCACTATAACGCAGGAGGCAGGTGTGATCGGAACTCTCCGTGCCTCGGGCTATTCCCGCGGTGAGCTGCTGCGGCATTACCTGATAGTCCCGATGATAACGCTCGTGCTGGCGGCAATAATAGGCAATGTTCTCGGCTATACGCTGCTGCAAAGCTTCTTTGCAAAAACCTATTACGGCAGCTATTCACTGCCGACCTATAACGTGCTGTTCAACGCAAGCGCCTTCGTGATGACGACGGTGATACCCTTTGCGATAATGCTTGTGATAAACGTTGTAACGCTGATGAGCAAGCTGCGGCTGTCACCACTGCGCTTTATCAGACACGACCTCAGCCGCCGCAGGAAGAAGAAGGCGTTCCGCCTGAACACCAAGCTGCCGATAATGGTGCGGTTCCGTCTGAGGATCATTTTCCAGAACCTGCCGAATTACATCACACTCATAGTCGGCTCGTTCCTTGCGAATGCGATACTGCTCTTCGGAATGGTATTCGAGCCGATGCTGAACAATTATCAGGATATGGTAAAGGACAATATGCTGGCTCAGAACATCTACATCCTCAAGGCAGATGCGGAGAGCAGCAGCAGCTCGGCAGAGAAGGGAAGTATGTTCAGCCTGACCTCAAAGGAAGAGGGCTATGCGGAGGAGGATATCCCGATCTACGGCATAAAGCAGGACAGCGACTATGTACGCTTCGATCACGGTGCCAAGGACGTTACGGTGTCGTCGGCTTACCGCGAGAAATACAAGCTCTCCGAGGGCGATACGATCACGCTGTACCAGAAGTACGGCGACAGAAAATACGAGCTTAGGGTGGGCGGCTTCTATGAGTATCCTGCGGCGTTGGCGATATTTGCCGATCTTGACAAGATAGAAGAAATGTTCCCCGATGAGCAGAAATCGACGGTGATCCTGTCGGACAGCAAGCTCACCGACATTGACGACAAGCTGATCGCGGCAACGATCTCGGAATCCGATCTGACCAAGACGTCGCGGCAGCTCATCAGATCAATGAACGGCCTGATGAGGATATTCCTTGCGTTCGGTATAGTGATGTTCATTCTTGTGATCTATCTGCTGGCAAAGATAATCATAGAGAAGAATGCCCAGTCGATCTCGATGACGAAGATACTCGGTTACACCAACCGCGAGATCAACGGACTGTATATCCACTCGACGACGTTCGTCGCGCTCGGGTCTATCATCTTCACGATACCGCTTTCGAGCTTTGTTATCGGAAAGGTCATAGAGATCGTGTTCCGCAGCTACCCTGGGTATTTCGAGTACAGCGTGTCACCGCTCACGCTTATCGAGGCAGGGCTGATCGGTGCGGGGGCATATGCGCTGACGGCGCTGCTGCTGACCCGCAAGGTCAAGAAGATACACCTTGCCGATGCGCTGAAAAACGTAGAGTGACCGCGCAGGCTGACAAGCTGAAACTTATTCTGTGCCTGAATAATTTCATAGACGGACCGTCCGCGGGGTGACCTGCGGGCGGTCTCTTTATGATGACAGATGCCTCGGGAATTGTGCTGATATAGCGTATCTGCGCGATTTGACAGCATACAGTATCATACAGTGTACGGGAAATTCGTGCAAAATGCCTATTACATCGGCGGGAAAAATATGATATAATAATAAATGACGGAATAGGCTCTTCCGACCCGACGCGGTCGGAAATCGAAATGGAGGAAGATATGGATTACAAGATCGGCGAACACGTTATGTATATCCCTGTGGGGGTGTGTACGGTCACGGGCTTTGAGGACAAGTGCTTCGACGGCAGGAACAAGAAGAGCTACATCGCGCTTGTGCCCGAGGCGGGTGTCGGAACGGTGTGCTATCTTCCCGAGGAACAGGCGGAGGATAAGCTGCGCTCGCTCAAATCCGCTGACGAGGTGCAGGAGCTGATCGCGCAGATACCTTCGATCAGTCCTTGTGAGGCGGCTCCCCGCAACGACCGCCGCGCACTGTTTTCCGAGATACTCAAGAGTGATGACACACCGCGGATAATCTCGCTGATGAAGCTGCTGGCGCAAAGCCGCAGCGAGCGTGAGAGCGCGGGAAAGCATCTTTCGGCAGGCGAGGAAAATGCGATGAAGGCGGCGCTCACGATGGTGAGCCAGGAGTTCGCGCTGGTGCTCGGCATCTCCGAGAGCGAGGCTGCCGACCGCATAATGATGCGCCTTGCAGGCTGACCCCAATATAGCAGAAAACGGAGCTTCGGCTCCGTTTTTTATATGATCCGACAATTATCGTGCATCAAAAAAGCTCACCCGAAGGTGAGCTTTTCTGTTGTTATTTAAGCCTAAGCTTGATCGTTCGTTTTAGAACTTCTTCTTAGAACTTCTTCTTAGAATTTCTTCTTTGTTACTGCGATAGCAGCACCTGCAAGGGTGATAGCGCCGAGACCGAATGCTACAGCACCTGTCTTAGCGTTGCTGCCGCCGTTTGTGCCGGCTGCTGCTGCCTTGGAAGAATTCGTGGTAGCTGCTGCTGTGGAAGAAGCAGCGGTAGAAGTTGCGGTGGAATCAGCCTCGGAAGCTGCAGGAGTCGAGGACTCGTCATCGGAAGTGTCCTGAGACTCGTTGGACTCATCGATGCTGGAAGGATCTTCTGTAGGCTCAGAGGACTCCTCGGGCTCGTTGCTGATAGGAGCGGGAAGAGCGGGACCTGCCACAGTAAGCAGCTTGTAGCTGTCAACGCTGATATAAGGATCCTCGGGGAAGCCATCCCAGCCAAGAGAAGTTACTTCATAGGTGTCGCCAAGCTCGTAAGGCAGTGACAGAGTGATATCGCCGTTCGCATCGGTCTTGAAGACTGTCTCGTTAGCGAATACGATGTTGTCGTTCTCGTCCTCGGGATCGCCCTCGTCAACTGTTACGTCCCAGCTTACCTGAGCGCCGCCTACTGCAACATAGTCAACAGTGCCGTCAGCGTGCTTGATAGCAACCTTGTATGCGCACCAGTCATTCCAGTATGCACCCTTCTCCTCATCGGTAGCATCATCTGTAAGACCCTTGTCCTCAAGAGTGATACCGCTCAAATTGAGCTGGATAGACTTGAAGTCAAGATTGTTAGCTTCCTCCATAAGAGTAGCCTTCTCGGTAGGATCAACAGTAACAGGAGCATTGTAGGTTACGCCCTTTGCAACTGCGCCTGCATAATAATCCTTAGCGGAAAGAGTGATGGTGTACTTGATAGACTGGATGTTCTCAAGAGCAGCCTGACCGAGGAACTTGTCGGCCCACTCGTTGTAGCCGCCCATTGTACGAGCTGTATTGGTAGCAGCATGATCGTCTGTCTGCTCAGCCCAGAGGTAGATAGGCTCTTTGGTAGCGGGATCCACCTTGATAGAAGGATCAAGCTCATATGCTTCGCCGTTTACCTCGCACTCGATGTGTGCAGAAAGCAGTTCGTTGGGAGTCAGACCCTCGGGGAAATCAGCGTCGAATACGACCGTAGGAGACAGCCACCAAACCTTGTTCATGGTCTGGTTGAACTTAGCCTCAACAACGAACGGCTCGTCCAGATATACGGGAACGATAGACTGCTCAACATCGGAAGTGAAGGAGCCTGTATTCCAGCTGCCCTTGACCTCCTCAGGCTCATAGGTAAGTGCCCAAGTAACATTTACGGGCTTAATGTCCTGTGCTACCCAGCCCCATGCAGGATCGAAGAACTTAGCACCGAAGGTCTTGTCGCCCTCGTTCTCAGCCTCGGTAACGAGGTTGATGTCGGTGATGAACAGCTCATACTTGCCTGTCTCCTCGTTGAGAGTGGGAACTAATACACCTGCGTTATTGTCGGTCTGATGCCACTCACCGTCTGTGCCGTTGTAGCCGAAGCCGAACGGAGCATCACCTGTGAGAAGAACGCCCGAAGGAGTTCTGCCCTCTTCTGCCTTAGCGAAGAATAATTCTGCGCCGTCCTCTACAGTGAAATCGGGAGCAGAGATGGCAGAATAGCTGCCCCAGGTCTCGGTCTCATCGCCCCATGTCCAGTTAGACCATGTTATCTGACCCTCGGTTGCCTCGGTTGTCTCACCGGGAGCAAGATATGTGCTGTCAGCGCCAAGGCCGATGTAAGCCTGACCAACAGGAGTAACCTCTGCAAAGGTCAGATCGAAGTCGATGATATCGAACTGTGCGCCGTTCTTTTCATCGGACCAATCCTGGATCCAGATGTTGGCATATGAGTCTGTCTTAGCAAAGAAGGGAGCCTCTGCGTTATACTCGAGAGTATAAACGCCCTTCTCATCGGTGGGCTGGAGGTTGAAGTCCTTAACGCCCTCAACTATTGTCCACTCACCGACTTGTTTCCAGTTATTGTCGTCATCCTGATAGCCTATGCCGCCGCCGATCCATGTATCGTCGCCGTCAAGGATATCCTGGATAAGATCCTCTGTGTAATCATCAGCCTTCAGTGTGAACTTGAAGCCGGTGATCCTTGCAAGATCCTTGGGGCTGTCGATCATCGAATCCTCTGCTGCAACAGCAAGACCGTTCTCGTCACGGACGGTAACAGCGTCATCGCCCTCACCCTCGCTCTGAGACTTGAACACACTTACACAGCCCGAAGCCTGATCGTATGTAAGACCCTCAACGCTGCTGGTAGGATACGGATTCGCGCTTGCGGGGATAACAGCAACGAGCGAAGCTGCCAGAGCTGCTGTAGTCATGCCCGCAAATAACTTACGTACATTCATTGTTTTTTCCTCCATCTTTTTAAAGATTTTTCCATTGACGCATAGAGACACTTATCCCTATTGTCATTGTAATACAATTGTAACATATTAGTATCCCGATTGCAATAGGCATTTAAACAAATTTTGAACATATTTATTATGCAATTTCTACAAAACAGACAGACAGCAGGCGGTTTTGCACCGCCGACTGTCCGAAAAAAGTAACTTATCCGATTATATTAACCTGTCACTCGGGATAGTTCTCGAGGATATCTATGCACTCGCCCACGAGCCTGTCGGCGCGCTCGATAGCGGCAGATACAGTGCTCTCGTCGAGGCTGACGAAGACCTGCCTTGCCTGATTTATGGCTTCTCTTCCCGCATCGGTCTGATGGCGGTAGATCTCATCGAGCTGCTGCAGTGCCTTTGTCTCCAGATCCTTATAAACATTTTTGATATCGTTGACTATATTTATCCTTATCTCGTCGTAATTCTCCAGTGCGATATCTATGATGTCCGTCTGCTTCTTGGGCTTTTTGAGAAGTGAGCTGAAGGTGCTCATCGCTGCGGGCGGGAATGTCTCGGAGGTGCCGAAGAGCTTGACGCTCATTACCGAGCGGGTGACGTTGGTATTCATCGAGCGCATCAGCCTGCCCGTATCGGCGGACTGCCTGCCGCTCTCTATCTCCCTTATCCCGAGCTTGCGCGAGAGGTCGCGCGAAACGTCCTCCACGAATCTGTCTATCCTTCTGCGGTGGTGCTCTATGCAGGTGCGGTAGGCCTCGCCCACCTTCTCCATCAGGTAGCTGTAGAAATACTTCTCTATCTCCTCCGCAGGGAAGATATCCTCGCCGTTCTCGTCCTTCTGCCTGCATTCGAGCATACTCTGCCGCAGCTTTGCGAAGAACTCATACATCCACTTTTCTGCCTCCTGCTGCATCTCGGTGATGCTCAGCTGCAGCTTGGGCTTTGCCTCGTCGAGCGCCTTTGCGAGCTGGCCGCACTGCTCGTCGAACTCCGCGGTCTTGTTCTCTATCGCCCGCATATCCATCTCTGCCATATCCGCGAGCATCCTCAGCTTTGAATAGGTCTCGCCGACCATATTCTCCACCATCGTGAGCACTCTCTTCGTGCGGATAACGTCCTTCTGCATCACGATATCCCGCTTCAGGCTCAGCTCGAATTTCAAAAACTGAGTCTCATAGAACTCTCTCGTTCCCTTATCGGGCGGGCGGTGTCCTCCCGTTTTGCGCATGAACTCGTCCTGCCCGCTGATGCCGTAGACTATAGCGTTAGGCACTATCCTGCCCGAGATGCTTTTGAACCTGCGCATTATCTTATCCACGTCCGAGCGGTTCTGCAGGGCATCTATCATATTCACCAGCACATAAAGCATACCGAAGCGCTGCGGCTGGATATGGCTGGCAAGGTATATCTGCTCGCTCTCGGAGAAGGGCAGCAGGCTCGATGTAGCGTACATTATCGCATCTGCGTTCACAAGATACTCGGTCACCTGCTTGTCGAGGTCCTCGAGGTCGGAGAGCCCGGGGGTATCGACAATGCGCATCTCCTTTAGTATCTCGGCATTGTCCCTGATATCGAGATGGGCTATCTTCGAGGGATAGAGCCGCATCTTGATCTTCAGTCTGTCGCGTGTTATATCGCGGAAGGTGAGTATGCGCCTGTCGCCGTTTTCGAGCACTGCCTCCACCTTCGGTATCGGGTCGTAGGATATCTCGTTTATCGTATACGTTTCGGGCGAGACATTTGAGGGCGCGAGCTCCTTGCCGAGCAGGGCATTGATTATAGTGCTCTTGCCGCGCTTGAACTCACCCAGTATCACGAGCGTGAACGGCTCCGAGGAGCGCTTCATAACTGCGGTGTCCCAGCTTTTCAGCTCACCGATGAACTCGCTTCCCAGCACCTCTGCGATCTCCTTGTCCTCGGCAAGCTCCCGCATCTTGCTGCGGATAGCGGCGATATCCTCTGCGGCGGAGCGGTTGGGGTCGGAATACATAGCCATATCACTGCCCTCCCGTTCCGAGGAGCATAGAGCTCCTCACATCACAGGTCTGTGTATTTATGCGCTGCCCCTGCGGCCTTTCGAGGTCTGTTCTCCACTCGAACAGCAGATCGCACCGCAGGAACTCATTGGCCGCGACTATCCTTCTTTCAAGCTCCGAAAGCGAGTCGTCGGACCGCAGTGCTCTTGCGCTCATATTCGCATATACCTCTGTCAGTCCCAAGAGCCTTGCGGCATCTATCCTGTCTGCCGATCTGCCGTAGAAATCAACATAGCCCTTTGAATAGGCAGAGCTGACTATCTCGCAGTATCTTCCGGGCTCGTCAAGGCAGATCATGGCAGCCCTGTCCGCCGTGATATCGGCATATCTCATCCATTCCGTCAGCGATCTTACCAGCTGGCTGCTGACAGCGGGCTTATAAGACCTTTCTGCGGGGACGTAGACGTTCTTGTTATAATTAAGGTATGTGAATGCCCAGTTATAGGGCGAATGGCCGTTTTGCAGCCTGCCGCACTCGGCACCTATCAGCAGCGTGATCTCGTCGGCGGTGCAGCTGTGTACCACCCAGTCGCTGAGGACTATGCAGGGGTCTATCAGCTCGCTCTCGAACGAGTAGACGAGCGGCTTTTCTATATCCGTTCTTACAAAAACTATCGGCAGGTTCAGCTCCAGCCTTTCCGCGCATTTCTTGGCGGTATTGTATATATCGGGGTATTTGAGAGCCCCCGCCTGATCGCATTTCATGAACAGGTGCTTGGCTTCGGCAGAGATATCGGTGGCGGTTATGGCTCTTGCAAGTCTGCTCCAGCCGCCGAGCCCCGAGATCTTCTGCCTTACGGCATAATCCGACTCAAAGGCATAATCGAGCTGGCCGCCCGACATATGCTTCTCGAAGGAACGGGTATACGCATCAAGATAAGAGCGGAACCCCGTATCTATTTCGAGCAGCGGATTGCCGTTCTCCAAAGACTCACTCATTGACGTTCCTCCTAAACAGTAATATCTGAGAATGGCACCCGCCCGATCAGGCGGTAGCGCTGTCTGTGTTGTCCGAAAGAGCCTTTCTCAGAGCATAAGCGTCGGAGACGATCGCACTTGCCGCCTCGGCTATGCCGTGCAGCCTCTCCATCTCCTTTTCGGAGAGGTCGTTCTTCTCCGTTTTCAGGGCATTCAGGTTGTCGAGCGTTTCCTGAGTGTCGCGCAGGATTATCTCCGTCTCGCTCTCGATCTTGCTCTTGAGTCCCTCGAACGCAGAGAACACCTGGCGGCGCACCGTCTCGGTGAAGTCGTTGTTGATGCGCATTTCATGGAACTGCTTCTTGACCTGATTCTTGAAATTCGTCTTATACTTATCTATCCTCTCGTTCACGAGGAACTTATCTATCGTGAGCCCTGCGGCAAGTGTGCCGCCGAGACCCGATGCCGCCATGATGACCAGAGCCACGGGCCATGCGGGCGAAAGGCTCAGCACAGTGGTGAAGAATATCGCCGAGAAGCTTGCGAGCCCCGTGC
Organism: uncultured Clostridia bacterium; assembly: GCA_946613705.1. Lineage (GTDB taxonomy): Bacteria > Bacillota > Clostridia > Oscillospirales > Ruminococcaceae > FB2012. The sequence continues at coordinate 853 of CAMOFU010000028.1, read as the reverse complement.
CGAAGCCGAGCAGAGCGCCCTTGAGCCCCGCCTCGCGGAAGCCCAGGAATGCCGCGCCGAAGCCGAAGGAGCCGAGCGCCGCACCGATGCCCTTGTCTATACCGCTGCCGTTTCTCGACACTCTGTCCGAGAGGGTGAACATCTCCTGTATGCGGGATACCGACTCAAAGAACTCGTCCTCGAAGCCCTGCAATCTGTCCGCCTCAACGCTGATGGCGATGTTGATCGAGTTCTGTATCTGCTCGCATATGAGCGATGCCTTGACCTCGATCGCCTCTCTGATCTTATCTGTCAGCTTTGCGGTGACGACCTTCAGCTGATCCTTCTTGAAATCGTCCGAGCTCATCGGGAAGTGGTCGATCGTTTCCATAGCCGCCCACTCTATGCTGTTCCAGTAGCTGTCCAGAACGGGCTTCAGGTCGGAGAAAACGTGGTTCGCCGATTCGTTTATCTTAACGAACTCCTGCCGCTTCTTGTTCCTGATATCGTCGATCTCGCCGATGGCCTTGTCGTATTTCTCCATGAATTCGTCGTTAGCCATCATCAGCGCATTCTCCTGCATAACAACAGAGCGCAGTATCTCGGTGCCCGAATTGGTTATCTTGTTTGTAAGTATCTGCAAAGCGATGACTCCGCGTTCCTTGGTGAGTATCGTTTCGAGCGCCCGCTCGAACTCGGGGAAGTTTGAGTCCTCGAGCAGACCGTTATCCTCTATCTTCTTGGCAGTGAGGGCGCGCTTCGCGTACACGCCGATGACCCTCGGCGTGCCGATCTTTCTCTTATAGGCTGCGAACTCGCGGCTGTCCTCGCCCATTACCTGCTTTGCCTTGTCCATAACATACTTGGTGATGCG